>NZ_FMDK01001069.1 GCF_900091995.1 Streptomyces sp. MnatMP-M17 | reverse complement strand
CCGTCGGAGGTACGGCGGCGCGGCGCCTTCCGGTTCGTGGAGGCCCGACTGCTGCTCGCCGAGGGCGACAAGGCGGCGGCCCGCGCGGTCTTCGACGCCGGTTTCGAGGTGCCGGACCTGCGGGAGGGCGCCGAGACGCTCGGTGAGGTGTGGGCGGAGCTGACGGACGATCCGCTGCCGGACGCGTACGAGTACCGGATGCGGCCGAAGGGCTGAGCCCGTCGGCCGCGACCTGACCGGCCGGTCGGCCTGGTCGGGGCCGGTCGTCAGTTCTGGATGGCTCTGCGGTCCACGTACTCGAAGATCGAACCGTCGGGATGTACGGCGATCAGATTGCGGCCCACCGGGGTCGGCACCGGACCCACGAGGACCTGGGCGCCGACCCCGGTGAGAGTCGTGACCGCCTCGTCCACATCCTTGACGGCGATGGTCGCCGTGACCTTGCGCAGGACATCGAGCTCGGACGCGGGGCCGCTCATCAGAAGGAAGCAGCCGACAGCCGCGACCGAGACTCCGCCGCGCTCGTAGCGGAGCGCGGAACTTCCGGTGAGTCGTTCGTAGAACACCACCGAGCGGTCCAGGTCGTCGACGCAGATGCGCAACGTGGTTCCCAGGATTTCCATACGGATCAGGTTAGTTGGCGACGCCGGGACAGGAGATCGATTCGGGCAGTGAGAGGGCGGCGAAAGGGCGGCGAAAAGGCGGCCCATGGACGCCGCGAGGACTGGCGGAAGAGCGGCGCATGGGCGACGGCTCAGACGCGGCAGAGGATTTCGCCGTGCGGGACCATGAACCAGCCGTCCTCGTCGGCGCCCCACTCCCGCCAGGCCTCCGCGATCTCCGTCAGCCGGGCGCGTGTCGCGTGTCCGCCGCCCACCGCCAGTTCGCCGTAGCGCGAGGCCGTCGTACGGTCCGCCCACAGCCCGCTCCACCAGGCGCGCTCGTCGGGTGTGGCGAAGCACCAGTTCGTCGCGGTCGCGGCGATGTCGCTGAAGCCGGCGCGCCGTGCCCAGGAGGGCAGTCGCCGTCCGGCGTCCGGCTCACCGCCGTTGGCGCGCGCCACCTCGCGGTACAGCTCCTGCCAGCCGTCCAGCCCGGGCACGGCGGGAAACCAGGTGAAGGCGCCGTAATCAGCGTCGCGCGCCGCGACGACACCACCCGGCCTGCACACCCGGCGCATCTCGCGCAGGGCCCGTACGGGATCGCCGACATGCTGGAGGACCTGATGGGCGTGGACGATGTCGAAGGAAGCGTCGGGAAAGTCCAGTGCGTGGACATCGGCGACCGCGAAGCGGACATGGTCCGCGCCTGCCGCTGCCGCCGTCTCCCGCGCCTGGTCGAGGACGGACTCGGAGGCGTCGACCGCCGTCACCGTTCCCGTCGGCGCGACGAGCGCGGCCAGATCGGCGGTGATGGTGCCGGGACCGCAGCCCACATCCAGTACGTCCTGCCCTGGCCGCAGCTCGGGCAGGAGATACGCGGCGGAGTTGGCGGCGGTACGCCAGCGGTGCGAGCGCAGCACGGACTCGTGGTGTCCGTGGGTGTAGACGGCGGTCTCCTTCGGCATGGCCGGACTTCCTCTCGCGAAGTGGTCCGGCCACGGTACGCCGCGATGTCGAATGGTGAGATCTACGTCTCGCTATTCGGGCAACGGCTCCGGCCGGTTCGAGTGGGCCCACTGCTCCCGGGTGAGGACGTACGCGACATCGCCGTGCTCCGAACCTTCAATCGTCTCCGGCCACTCCTCGAAGAAGGTGCGGATGTAGCGGAGTCCGGTCTTCTCCAGCACACGCCGGGACGCGCTGTTGACCGTCATCGTCTGCGCGGTCACCCGCTCCGTACCGAGCTCGGTGAACGCCTTGTCGACCAGCGCGCGGGCGCCCTCGGTGGCATAGCCGTGGCCCCAGGCCTCGCGGCGCAGCCGGTATCCCAACTCGACCACGTCCCAGCCGGATTCGCTCTCCGGTTCCAGCGAGAACCAGCCCAGCCACTCGCCCGTCGCGCTCTCCTCGGCGGCCCAGAAGCCGCGCCCGAGCAGCCGCGGCAGAGTCTCGCGGCGGACGGTGTCGGCGGAGACCGGCCGGCCGGCGTCGATGAACCGCCGTACGCCCGGATCGTTGTCGAGGGCGACCACATGGTCGAGGTCACCCTCGGTGAGGGAACGCAGCCGCAGCCGAGGTGTCTCCAGGAAGAATCGCGCGTCCATGGTGCGATCCTCGGCCGGGTGATCCGGACCTGTCCACCGCATATCCGCCCACCCATCCACGGTCAGCGGCACGGTCAGCGGCATGGGCAGCCAGGTCCTCTCGTTTGGATCTTGCCGGGCTCGCGTGCCCGCAGTGACATCAGCCGCTGCCGCGGC
>NZ_FMDK01001070.1 GCF_900091995.1 Streptomyces sp. MnatMP-M17 | reverse complement strand
ATGTGGCTCGCGACGGTCGCCAACCGCGACTGGCCCTCGGCGCCCGGGCTGACGGCGGAGCGGCAACGGGCCGAGCTGCTCGCGCATCTGGACACGGCCGTGGCGCGCGGGCTGAATACGGTCGTCTTCCAGGTCCGGCCCACGGCGGACGCGCTGTGGCCCTCGCCGTACGAGCCCTGGGCGCAGTACCTCACCGGTGTGCAGGGCCGCGATCCCGGCTGGGATCCGCTGGGCACAGCGGTCCGCGAGGCGCACGCACGCGGTCTGGAGCTGCACGCCTGGTTCAATCCGTACCGCGTCGCGAACCACACCGATCCCGCGCGGCTGACCGCGACCCACCCGGCCCGGGTCCATCCGGAGTGGATCCTCCCGTATGGCGGGAAGCTCTACTACAACCCGGGGCTGCCCGAGGTCCGGCGCTTCGTGCAGGACGCCATGCTCGACGCCGTCGAGCGGTACGCCGTCGACGGCGTGCACTGGGACGACTACTTCTATCCGTATCCGGTCGCCGGGCAGGTCTTCGAGGACGACGAGGCGTACGCGCGCTACGGAGCGGGCTTCCCGGACAAGGCGGCCTGGCGGCGGGACAACACGGACCGGCTGGTACGGGAGACCGCCGCGCGGATCAAGAAGATCAACCGGACGAACAGGACCAAGAGGGACGTACGTTTCGGTATCAGTCCGTTCGGGGTGTGGCGCAACGCGGCCACCGATCCGCTCGGCTCCGACACCACGGCCGGCGTGCAGACCTATGACGATCTGCACGCCGACACCCGCAAGTGGGTCAAGGAGGGCTGGATCGACGACATCGTCCCGCAGCTCTACTGGAACATCGGCTTCCCCGCCGCCGACTACGCGAAGCTGCTGCGCTGGTGGGACAGTGTCGTACGGGGGACGGGTGTGGCCCTCCACATCGGCGAGGCCCTCTACAAGGCGGGTGACCCGGCGCAGCCGGCCGCCTGGCAGGACCCGGCCGAACTGTCCCGCCATCTCACCCTGGCCAAGGAGTTCGCGGAGGTGCGCGGGCACTGCTTCTTCTCGGCGAAGGAGGTCGGCGCCGATCCGATCGGCGCGATGACCCGGGTGGTGGCGGACCACTACGGCGGGCGCGCCGTGAAGTGACGGGGACCGCCGGGAAGTGAGGGAGGCTGTGGTCAGGTGTCCGATCGCTGAGTGACCGCGATACAGACCAGCACCGCCACGGCCGCCACCGGCGCGGCGGGCGTGAGGCGCTCGCCGAGCAGGAGCACCGACCAGACCAGCGTCAGCACGGGCTGGGCGAGCTGGAGCTGGCTGGCCTTCGCGATACCGATCGACGCCATGCCCCGGTACCAGACGTACAGACCGAAGAAGGTCGAGCCCGCCGCCACCCAGACGAGCCCGATCGCGCCATGGGCCGTCCAGCGTGCCGGCTCGACGGCGAGGGCCACCGCCGAGCCCGCCACCGACAGCGGCAGACAGCCGATCAGGGCCCAGCCGATCACCTGCCAGCCGGGCATCTCCCGGGCCAGTCTGCCGCCCTCGGTGTAGCCCGCCGCGCACACCAGCAGCGCGCCGAACAGATACAAGTCTGCCGCTGACAGCGCTCCGCCGCTCTGCTGGACCGCGAAGGTGCTCACCACGGCCGCGCCGGCGAGCGCGGCCGGCCAGAACGTACGGGGCGGGCGCCGGCCCGTGCGTACGGTACGTACCGCCGCGAACGCGGCCGTCGTCAGCGGCAGCAGCCCGACCACGACGGCCGCGTGCGAGGTGGTGGAGGTCTCCAGCGCCAGTGTCGTCAGCAGCGGAAAGCCCACCACGACTCCGCCGCCGACCACCGCGAGCCCTGCCCAGTGCCGGCGCTCGGGAACCGGGACACGCAGTGTCAGCAGAAAGCCGCCCGCGATCAGCGCGGCGAGCGTGCTGCGCAGGGCGACGAGCGACCAGGGACCGAAACTCTCCAGGCCCCACACGGTGGACGGGAAGGTGAGCGAGAAGGCGACGACGCCCAGCGCGGCGAGCAGAGTGCCGCCGCCGACCGCTATCGATGTGTGTGGAGTAGCGCTATCCTGTGCTGTCATGCATGAGCGTAGCAGTGTGTCAGGACTGGCGGATTCGCTGCGGCAGGAGCTGAACCGCTACTCACCGGGTGGAAAGCTGCCGTCAAGCAGAGCGCTGGTCGACCGTTACCGTGTCTCTCCGGTGACCGTCTCCCGTGCCCTCGCCCGGCTCGCCGCCGAAGGACTCGTCGTCACCCGTCCCGGCGCCGGTGCCTTCCGCGCGCCCGCGCGGGCCGGTGCTCCGGCCCGTGGTGACACCTCCTGGCAGGAGGTCGCTCTCAGCGCCGATGCCGCCGCCGACCTCGTACCGCGCGCCGTCGACGCCTCCGGAGTCCTGGTCACGCTGGCCGCGCCGCCGCCCGGTGTCATCGAGTTCAACGGCGGCTATCTGCATTCCTCCCTCCAGCCGGAGCAGGCGATGGCCGCGGCGCTGGCACGGGCGGGCCGGCGGCCCGGCGCCTGGGGCAGACCGCCCACCGATGGTCTGCCCGAGCTGCGCGAGTGGTTCGCCCGTGGGATCGGCGATCCGGTCACGGCGGCGGAGGTCCTGGTCACGGCGGGCGGCCAGAGCGCGCTGACCACCGCGCTACGGGCGCTCGCGCCGCCCGGCGCGCCCGTGCTGGTCGAATCGCCCACCTATCCGGGGATGCTGGCGATCGCGCGCGCCGCCGGGCTGCGGCCGGTGCCGGTGCCGGTGGATCCCGACGGGGTACGGCCC
>NZ_FMDK01001072.1 GCF_900091995.1 Streptomyces sp. MnatMP-M17 | reverse complement strand
GAGGGCTCCTCGGCACGGAACCAGCCCTCCGGAGCCAGCGGGCGCCCGGTCGGCGTGGCGCGGCCCGGAGTGGTCAGGGCCGCCAGCCGGGCGCGCAGCTCGGCACAGCGCGCCGTCGCGCGCGCGTGATCGTCGCGGGTCCAGGCCAGCTCATGGGTGAGCTCCTGAGTGTGAGGCGTGCCCTGCGGCGCCGCACGGACCAGCCGCGCCAGCTCCTCGGCCCGGCTCGCGGAGTACGACTGCTCGCGCAGCATCAGCTGGAGCCGCTCCGAGAGCGCCTCGCCGCCTCCGGGCAGCCGGTCGTACGCGGCGGCCGAGGCCGCGTGCAGCCGTCGCGCCCGTATGCCCTCGCGCGCCGCTTCCTCCCGGTCACGGCCCACCGCGAAGTCCTGGAGCAGTGAGTCCACCACGTCCCAGGGCGGAATCTCCGTACCGTCGAAGCAGGCGCGCAGGCCTTCGGGATCACGCTGGCGGAAGACTCCGTACCAGCCGTCACCCGGATCCAGGAGCGACGTGAGATCCCTTAAGTACCTCGCGAACGCCCCGATCTCCGCCGGGAGTTGATGCACCGCCATCGCTGCCCCGTCCCTGCCGTGCCGAAGGGAGCCCTTCAGTCCGCTGGCATTCGACCTCAGTCGTGTTACAGGACGGCTACAGACTGTTTTCCGGCACGGTGCAGGCCCTTACCCGGCCCCTTCCCCAGGGCCCTTGCCCGGAGCTCTTCCGGGCGGCGGTTCAGGCGATTTCAGGCGGCGGTTCAGACGGTGACGGCTATGCCGATCTGGGGACGCTTGCTGCCCCGTACGAGCCTGGCCGGCCAGTCGACCACCCAGAAACGCCAGGTGTACTTGCGCGAGAGCATCTTCCGGATCCGGTCCGTGGCCGCCTCGTCGAGCAGCCGCGCCGTGGCCTCGACGGTCGGCGAGCCCTCGGCGATCCGCCCGCGGAGGTCGCACTCCGCGACGACCACACGGCCGTTGTTGCGGATCCGCTTCACCTTCCAGGAATCCGTCCTGGTCCAGATGAACATCTCGCCGCCCTCCACCGCGTGCCAGACGGGCGTGGCGACGCCCGTTCCGTCCTTGCGGTAGGTGGTGAGGCTGACATAGCGGCAGTCGGCTAGCTCGTCCAGGATCGTCACGGACGGGAGACTACGCGCCACGGGATTGTCCCGGTAGTCCCTTCAACCACTCCTCCACCGCTGTTCGCGCGCCCGCCGCCGCGCCGACGCGCGAAGGCCCGCTGCGGGGTACCGGTCGGATCGGGCCGGGCCGGAATCAGACCGGTACGAGGACGCAGCTCGCGGCGATCTCGTCCATCGAGAGGCCCAGCGCGGACGCCAGCGCGGCCACCGTGAAGAACGCCGGCGTCGGGGCGCGGCCGGTCTCGATCTTGCGCAGTGTCTCGGCGGAGAGCCCGGCGACCGCCGCGACCTCCACCATGCTGCGCGCGCCGCGCGCCTCGCGGAGCAGCCGGCCGAGCTGCTCGCCGCGCTCGCGCTCCTGTGGGGTGAGAGGACTCCGTACCATCCCGTCATTCTAATACCGCCGCACAAGCGTGCCTCCACCGATGTCGACCGGTATAGTTATTGGAATGGTGGAGATCAAAACCGATGCGTCCCTGGACGCCATGCGCGCCGCGGGCCGGGTCGTCGCACAAGCACTGACGGCGGTACGTGAGGCCGCGGCCGTGGGAGTCACACTGCACGCCCTCGACGAGACCGCGCGCGCCGTGCTGCGCGAGGCCGGCGCCGGCTCGCCCTTCCTCGACTATCACCCCGGCTGGGCGCCCACGCCCTTCCCGGCCGTCATCTGCGCGTCCGTCAACGACGCGATCGTGCACGGCATCCCGGACGCGTACCGGCTGCACGACGGCGATCTCGTCAGCGTCGACTGCGGTGCGGTGCTGGACGGCTGGGTGGGCGACGCGGCGGTCAGCTTCACGGTCGGGCGCGCGCGTCCCGACGACCTCCGGCTGATCGACAAGGCGAACGAGGCGCTGGAGGCGGGAATCGCGGCGGCCGTCGTCGGCAACCGCATCGGCGACATCGCCCATGCGATCGGCCGTGTCTGCCGCTCGGCCGGCTATGGCATCCCGGACGGCTTCGGCGGGCATGGCGTGGGCCGGACGATGCACGAGGATCCGGGCGTGCCCAACGAAGGGCGCGCGGGACGCGGTCTGCCGCTGCGCCATGGAATGGTGCTGGCGATCGAGCCGATGCTCATCGGCAGCGGTACGGACCGGCACTTCACGGCCCGTGACGGCTGGACGGTCCGCACGCTGGACTCCAGCCGGGCCTCCCACGCGGAACACACGGTCGCGATCACGGACGACGGCCCGCGGATTCTCACGGCGCTCTGAGCGAGACCGCCTCCCGATGACGCCGCTCTGCGACGCCGGACCGCGACGCCGCCTTCCCGGTCGCCGTACGGTCTTGACCGTACGGCGACCGGGAACGCACCGGACCGGCTCCGGCTACCGCTTGCCTGCCGGGTGCACCACCATCGCGGAGCCGCCGCCTCTGCGGACCTTCTCCGCCGCGGCCAGCCAGCGGCCGTCGGGCAGCCGCTGCACGCCGG
>NZ_FMDK01001073.1 GCF_900091995.1 Streptomyces sp. MnatMP-M17 | reverse complement strand
GGTGGGCGGCGCGGCGGTGCCCGCCGGTCCGGCGGGCGCCGCGACGGTTGCCTCCGGCGCCGGGCGCCGCAGCGACTGCTCGTTGGTCAGGATCCGCTGCTGCGCGATGAGCTGCGGCGGGAACAGCACCACGACACCCGTGCCACCGCGCGAGGAGGGCCGGTAGTTGACACTGATGTGGTACTTGGCGGCCAGCCTGCCGACCACGGCCAGACCCAGCCGGGTGCCCTGGAGCATCGCCAGGTCGGTGACGCGTCCCGACACGGACTCCTCGGCGCGCCGCATCGCGGCGTCCGCCATCTTCAGTCCGCTGTCCTCGATGGTCACCACGAGTCCGGCGGTGCGCTCCTCGACATAGACATGCACCTCGTCGATCGGCGGCGAGAAGTTCGCCGCGTTGTCCATGAGTTCGGCGAGGAGATGCATCACCGGCTCGGCGGCGAACCCGGCGATCGCGGCGGTGCTGGAGCAGTGCAGCCGCACGCGCTGGTACGCGGCGATCCGGCCCACCGCGCCGCGCAGGATGCTCTCCATGCCGATCGGCTTGTTCCAGGCGCGGCTCGCGCGTCCGCCCATCAGCAGGGCCAGCCGGTCGGTGAGCAGTCCGAGCTGCGAGGTGTTGTGGTCGAGCTTGAGGAGATCGCCGAAGACCTCCTCGCCGTGCCGGTCCTGCATCTCCCGCAGATCGGCCAGCATGCTCACCGCCTTCGCCTGCACCCGGCTCAGCGCCTTGGCGCTGGCCGCCTGCGCCGCGGCTGCGCGCCGCTCGCTGGTGGCGAAGTTCCGTACCACCGTGTCCACCAGGACCCGCAGCCGTGGATCGGCAGGAGGATCGATACTGCCGAGCACCGTGTCGGCGGAGCCGCCCGAGCGCAGCCCGCCGAGCGCGGCCGGCAGCGTCTTCGTGGTGAGCAGATCCAGATCGTCGGCGGACCGGGCCAGCCGGTTCAGGGCGGTCTCGCCGTCGGCGGCGGCCTTGGCCGCGCGCCCTTCGGAGTCCGCCATCTCGGCGGTGAACATCTCCAGGACACGGCGGAGCTGGGGATCGGACGGCGCCGGTGTGGCGGCGAGCGTCA
>NZ_FMDK01001074.1 GCF_900091995.1 Streptomyces sp. MnatMP-M17 | reverse complement strand
CGGTGCCGGCGGCCCGCCAGGCGATCCAGGGCGGCGGTACGGCCGCCACGCCGGCCGCCGTCGCGGCCGTCGCCCTGGTCTGGCTGGGCTTTCTGACCATGGCCCATCGCCGGGTGCGGGCCCTGGACTCCGTACGGCCGCAAGCGCTCCCGGTGAGCGACGCCGTCGCCACGGCGGTCTGCACCGCACTGCTGGCGGTGTGCGCGGTGGCGGTCATGATGTGAGCCTCCCGGGCCGCCCGGCACCGGGGCTTCAGCGCCGGGCTTCGGCACCGCGCTTCGGCACTGGACGGCATACCGACCGGTCGGCATCATGGTCGCAAGACCGTACAGCCGGTACGGCCCTGCCCTCCCTCGACCGCCCACGGAGGTACCGCACCATGAGCCCAGCTCCCTTGCCAGGACTCGATCCCGAGAAGCTGCGCGACCGGCTCGATCTCGTCCGGCCCGGACTGGTGGGCGGGCCGCTGGAGGCACGGCTGATCGAGGGCGGCCGGTCGAATCTGACGTACACCGTCACCGACGGCACCGGGCGCTGGGTGGTCCGCAGGCCTCCGCTGGGCCATGTGCTGGCCACCGCCCATGACATGGCACGCGAGTTCCGGGTGATCAGCGCGCTCCATCCGACGGCCGTGCCGGTGCCGGAACCGCTGCTGCTCTGCGAGGACGAGTCCGTCCTCGGCGCGCCCTTCTATGTCATGGAACACCTGGAGGGCACGGCGTACCGTACGGCCGAACAGCTCGCGCCGCTCGGTCCCGAGCGCACGCGCGCCGCCGTCCTCGCGCTGGTCGACACGCTGGTCGAGCTGCACGCCGTCGATCCCGAGGCGGTCGGTCTCGGTGACTTCGGCCGGCCCGAGGGCTTCCTGGACCGTCAGCTCCGCCGCTGGGGCAAACAGCTCGCCGCCTCCCGCGACCGCGAGCTGGCCGGTATCGACGAACTGCACGCCGCTCTCGGCCGCGCGCTGCCCGGCTCGCCCTCCCCCACCGTCGTCCATGGCGACTACCGGCTCGACAACGTCCTGATGGACGAGGCCGACCGGATCACCGGAGTGCTCGACTGGGAGATGTCCACGCTGGGCGATCCGCTGACCGATCTGGGCCTGCTGGTGATGTACAGCGAGCCCCTGGAGGTGGCGGACTCGCCGGTCAGTACGACGGCGGGAGCGGCCGGCCATCCCTCGCCCGGCGAACTGGTCGAGCGGTACGCGGCGCGCTCGGGCCGTGACACCTCCGCCATCGCCTGGTACACGGCGTTCGCCTGGTTCAAGCTCGCCGTGATCCTGGAGGGCATCCACTACCGCTACACCCTCGGCCGGACCGTGGGACCCGGCTTCGACCGGATCGGCGATCTCGTCCCCGTCTTCATCAAGCACGGTCTCACCACACTCCAGGAAGGCTGAGTCCCACCCATGGATTTCGCATTCGACGCCCGTACCGAAGAGCTGCGCGCCAGGCTGCTCGCCTTCATGGACGCGTATGTCCTGCCGGCCGAAGAGGTGGCGCAGGAGCAGCGAGCGCGGCTGGCCGATCCCTGGGACACGCCGCCGGTGGTGGAGGAGCTGAAGGCCGAGGCGCGCCGGCAAGGGCTGTGGAATCTGTTCCTGCCCGACAAGGAGTACGGCGCCGGGCTGACCAATCTCCAGTACGCGCCGCTCGCCGAGATCACCGGACGCTCACCGCAGTTGGCGCCCACGGCGCTGAACTGCGCGGCGCCCGACACCGGCAATATGGAGGTGCTCGCGCAGTTCGGCACCGAGGAGCAGCGGAAGCGCTGGCTGGAGCCGCTGCTCGCGGGCGAGATCCGCTCGGCGTTCGCGATGACCGAGCCCGAGGTCGCCTCGTCGGACGCGACGAACATCCGGACCAGGATCGAGCGTGACGGCGGTGACTATGTCATCAACGGCCGCAAGTGGTACATCTCCGGTGCGATGAACCCGGAGTGCGCCGTCTTCATCGTGATGGGCAAGACCGATCCGGACGGCGAGGACATCCGCCGTCAGCAGTCGATGGTCCTGGTGCCGCGCACCGCTCCCGGGCTCGAAGTGCGCCGCGCGATGCGGGTGTACGGCTACGAGGACCACTCCCACGGCGGCCATGCCGAGGTCGTCTTCGACAACGTACGGGTGCCCGCGACGAATCTGGTGGGTGAGGAGGGCGGCGGTTTCGCGATCGCGCAGGCCCGGCTCGGGCCCGGCCGTATCCACCACTGCATGCGGCTGATCGGCATGGCCGAGCGCGCGATCGAGCTGATGTGCCTGCGGGCCGTGTCCCGTACGGCGTTCGGCGGGCCGCTCGCCCGGCAGGGCGTCGTCCAGAACTGGATCGCGGACGCCCGGGTGACGGTCGAACAGCTCCGGCTGCTGGTGCTGAAGACGGCCTGGCTGATGGACACGGTCGGCAACCGTGGCGCGCACACGGAGATCCAGGCCATCAAGATCGCCACTCCGCGCGCGGTGGTGGACATCGTCGACTCGGCGGTCCAGTTGTACGGCGCCGGCGGAGTCAGCCAGGACTTCCCGCTGGCCGAACTGTGGGCGGCGGCACGGACCTTGCGGCTGGCGGACGGTCCCGACGAGGTGCATCAGCGGTCGCTGGCGCGGCGGGAGCTGAAGAAGTACCTCTGAGGCTCGGGCGGCCGGGAGCATGGCGGCGGTGGAGGCGCCGCGCGGCTCGCGCATGGGTCGCCGGGGACGTCACGAGGGTCGCGCGGTGGTCGTCAGGGGGGCCGCGCGGCATCAATTCGCCACTTATTTCAGCCTTTACAGTGGTAATCGCCTCATGGGTCTCAACTCGGGCCTCTTCCCTGGCTAGCGTCGGCAGCGCTCTACCGACCGCAAGCGTGCACCGGAGCCACAGGGGGAACCACCATGCGTCATCGTTCGATCGCCGCTCTCGCCGTGTCCGCCGCCTTCGCGGCGGTCGTCGCCGCCGCGCCCACCGCCTCGGCCGAGCCGAATCCGCCCGGCTGCCCCAAGCAGTACTTCTGCGCCTACTCCGGCGAGGGACAGAGCGGCAGCCTGCTGCTGAAGACCGCGGGCAACTGGTCGGGCAGTGTGGCCGGCGTCCGCTCCGTCTTCAACAACGGAGTCCGCTTCGCCGGCGGCGACCATGTCCAGCTCTCCTGGCGGTTCAACGGCCGTGACTGGGGCCAGTGCTTCCACTACAACCCGGGGCCCGGCGAGTACAAGGCCAACTTCGTCGGTGTCACGGTCACCAAGGTGGTCTGGCGCGGTGAGTGCTGAACCACCGGAGAGCCACTGAGAACTCCTGAGAGGATCCGACGGCAGCCGAGGGACCTCTCAGGGCCCGTCCGTAGGGCCTGTACGGCGCACAGGCCCTACGGACGAAGCGCCCGCAGCAGCAGGTCCGCGAGATGGTCGGCGACCTGCTGCGGAGTGAGGCTGCCGTCCGGCCGGTACCAGGTGGAGAGATGGTGGACCGAGCCAAAGTGGTAGTCCACCACCAGATCGGCCGGAGTTGCGGTGGAGAAGACACCGCTGCGCTGGCCCTCCTCGATCAGCGCGCGGAACCGCTCATGGTAGCGCCGCCGCTCGGCCCGTACCTGCTTGTTCTTCTCCGGGCTGAGATGGTGCATCGAGCGGAAGAAGATCGAGGCGTCGTCCAGATTGTCGATCGTCGTCACCACAACATCGGCGGCGGCGGCCCGCAGTCGGCGCTCCACCGGCTCGTCCGCCTCGGCGAAGGCGTCAAGACGCTCCTGCTGGAGGCGCAGAACGCGGGCGTAGACCTCCTGGAGGAGATCCTCCTTGGAGCCGAAGTAGTGGTAGAGGGCGCCCTTGGTGACGCCCGCCGCCTCGACGATCTCCTGCACCGAGGTGCGGTCGTAGCCGTGCTCGGCGAAGAGCCGGGTGGCGGCGGCCAGCAGCCGTTGAGGGACGGGCACTCCGCCCCCGTCCGTCGTCCTGGCCATCTGCCGCCACCTGCTTTCCGTTCCGTGCCGCGCGCACTGTCCATCGGCGCACTGTCCGTTCGAGGGAACCCGTCCGAGGGAACGCGGTCCCTGTCCGAGGATCTTCCCACCTCCGGTCACGGACGGCTCCGGCGGGAAGGTCAGGACCGTCAGCGGCTCTGTCCCTCGGTCGCCTCCCATTTCTGCTGGACACGGTTCATCGTGGCCAGCCAGCGGTCGGGATCGCCCGCGCGCGCCTGGTAGTAGCCGGCCACCTCCGGATGCGGCAGAACGAGGAAACGGTCCTCCGCCATGGCGGTGAACAGGGCGGCGACGACCTCCTCCGGTTCGATGGCAGTGGCGGCGAGCACCAGTTCGCCCGCGCTGCCGGACGCGGTGAGCATGTCCGTACGGACGCCCTGCGGACAGACGGCGTGCACCTTGAGCCCGCGGTGGCGATAGGTCAGCGAGAGCCACTCCGCGTAGGCCAGCGCGCCGTGCTTGGTGACGCTGTACGGAGCCGCGCCGATCATGGTGAGCAGTCCGGCGGCGGAGACGGTGGAGACGAACCGGCCGCTGCCGCGCTCCAGCCAGCCGGGCAGCAGCGCCCTGACGGCCCGTACATGCGCCATGACATTGACGTCCCAGGCGGTCGACCAGACCTCCTCGCCGGCGAGCCCGTCGCCCGGCGAGCCGACTCCGGCGTTGGCGCAGTAGATGTCGACGGTGCCGCCGAGCGCCTCGCGGGCCTCGGCCACGATCAGGGAGGCGTCACCGGGGACCGCCAGGCCGCCGATCTCCGCGGCGACGGCCTCGGCCTTCTCCGCGTCGAGATCGTTGACCACCACCCGGGCACCCTCGGCGGCGAATCTGCGGGCGAGCGCGGCGCCGATACCACCGCCGGCTCCTGTGACCACAACTCCCGCGCCCTGCACCGTACTCATCGGGTCCTGCCTCTCCGGGCTTCCGGTTCCGCGCCGGCCGCTCCGCCGACGCCAGCAGACTAACCAGTCGGTATGTACGGAGGGAAGGGAGCGGGACGCGGACGGGCCTCAGCCACAGAAGGTGCGGAGTGGAAGCGGAGAGGGAGAAGAAGAGGGAGAGGAGCCGGACAAGCCGCGGGCTTCGTTCCGTATGGCACTCACGCGCGCTAGCGTGCGTGAGCATGACAGACGACCCGATCACGGAGGTAGCGGAATGAGCCTGTCCAGACGGGGTTTGCTGGCCGCCGGCGGCGCGGTGGGAGCCGCCGGAGCGCTCGCCGCGGGCGCC
>NZ_FMDK01001075.1 GCF_900091995.1 Streptomyces sp. MnatMP-M17 | reverse complement strand
GCTGCGCCTGCCAGTCGGGCGGCTCATGCCAGTGCGGCGGCGGCTGCTAGCCGCTGCGTACGCAGGAGATATGAGCAGGCGAAGGGCCCTGTCCGGGAAGGAGGACAGGGCCTTTTCGTACGGTGCGTCAGACGGGCGGCTCAGCAGGGGCGGCTCTGCGGAGGCGGTCAGCCGTCGGAGGCAGTGGAGCCGTAGCGCGCGGCGAGGGCTCGGACGGTTTCGGCGAGACGGGCCCGTAGCTCCGGTGGCGCGAGCACCTCGACGTCCGCGCCCAGGGCGAGGAACTCCCGGGCCAGCACGACGGGACGGACGACGGGACACACGACAGGACAACGGAAAGGCTCCCCGCGCACACCACACGCAGGGAGCCTTCCGGCAGGCTGAGCAGCAGAAAGGGACGTTACTTCTTCTTGCCCTGGTTCTTGACGGCTTCGATCGCGGCGGCTGCCGCGTCCGGGTCGAGGTAGGTGCCGCCCGGGGTGAGGGGGTGGAAGTCGGCGTCGAGGTCGTAGACGAGCGGGATGCCGGTGGGGATGTTCAGGGCCGCGATGTCCTCGTCGGAGACGCCGTCGAGGTGCTTGACCAGGGCGCGCAGGCTGTTGCCATGGGCGGCGACCAGGACCGTACGGCCGGTCAGCAGGTCCGGGACGATCGCGTCGTACCAGTACGGCAGCATCCGTACGACGACGTCCTTGAGGCACTCGGTGCGCGGGAGCAGCTCGCTCGGGATCGTGGCGTACCGGGCGTCGTCGCTCTGCGAGAACTCCGCGCCGTCCGCGAGGGCGGGCGGCGGTGTGTCGTACGAGCGGCGCCACAGCATGAACTGTTCCTCGCCGAACTCGGCGAGCGTCTGCGCCTTGTCCTTGCCCTGGAGCGCGCCGTAGTGGCGCTCGTTCAGCCGCCAGGAGCGGTGGACCGGGATCCAGTGGCGGTCCGCGGCCTCCAGCGCGAGCTGCGCGGTGCGGATGGCGCGCTTCTGGACGGAGGTGTGCAGTACGTCGGGCAGCAGGCCGGCGTCCTTGAGCAGCTCACCGCCGCGGACTGCCTCCTTCTCGCCCTTGTCGGTGAGGTTGACGTCCACCCAGCCGGTGAACAGGTTCTTCGCGTTCCATTCGCTCTCGCCGTGGCGGAGGAGGATCAGCTTGTACGGTGCGTCGGCCATGGGCCCGAGCCTAATGGACGGGTCTTGGGCGCCTGGAGGCCCTGCCCCGATTGAAGGCAGCCCCCAAGGACAGGCCTGAGGACGGCCCGAGGACGGCCCGAGGGCAGCCTGAGGACGGCCGTCAATTGACTGGCGCCCGCCGGGCCCTCGTACGTAAGTTGCCCTTGGCTGCCCGGCCACTTACCGGGCGCCGGTCCGGCCGTCCGGTAGGCCATGAGGGAGAGGCCGCGGCCTCGGGGGGAACGTAATGTCTGTCGCCAAGTCGGTCGCCGGTGTCAGACGCGCCGCGCGGGAGAGCGTCTCCGGGCTGCCACGGGAGTTCTGGTGGCTGTGGACGAGCACACTGGTCAACCGGCTCGGCGCCTTCGTCGCCACCTTCATGGCGCTCTATCTCACCCTGGACCAGGGCTACTCGGCCTCGTACGCCGGTCTGGTCGCCTCACTCCACGGGCTCGGCGGAGTCGTCTCGTCCCTGGTCGCCGGAGTGATGACCGACCGGCTCGGCCGGCGGCCCACTCTGCTGATCGCGCAGTCCTCCACGGCCGCCTCCGTGGCGCTGCTCGGTTTCATGCGGGACCCGGTGTCGATCGCCGCCGTCGCCTTTCTGGTGGGAATGGCCTCAAACGCCTCGCGCCCGGCCGTACAGGCGATGATGGCGGACATCGTCAGGCCCGAGGACCGCGTACGGGCGTTCTCGCTCAACTACTGGGCGATCAACCTGGGCTTCGCGATCTCCTCGGCGGGGGCGGGCTTCATCGCGCAGTACAGCTATCTCGCGGGCTTCCTGGGCGAGGCCGCGATGACGCTCGCCTGCGCCGTACTGGTCTTCCTGAAGCTGCCGGAGTCACGGCCGGAGGCTGCGTCCGAGCGTACGTCTGTGAGGGGGAAGGCGAGGTCGGGTACGGGTGCGGGTACGGACCGTACGGACATCGGGCTCGGGGACGTCCTGCGGGACGGGCGCTTCATGAGCGTCGTCACCCTGTCCTTCGTCGTGGCACTCATCTTCCAGCAGGGCTTCGTCGGTCTGCCGGTGGCCATGGGCGCCGCCGGTTTCAGCAGCGTCGACTACGGCACGGCCGTCGCGGTCAACGGCGTACTGATCGTGGTCCTGCAGATCCCGGTCACCCGCTTCATCCAGCACCGCGACCCGCGCCGGCTGCTGATCCTCTCGTCGGTGCTCGCGGGCTACGGCTTCGGGCTGACGGCGTTCGCCGGGTCGTCGCTCGCCTTCTACACGCTGACCGTCTGCGTATGGACACTCGCCGAGATCGTCAACGCGCCCACCCAGACCGGACTGGTGGTGCGCCTCTCCCCGGTGCACGGCCGTGGCCGGTACCAGGGCATGTACACCATGTCCTGGTCGGTGGCGGGCCTGATCGCCCCGCTGATGTCCGGGCTGATCATCGACCGCTTCGGCGCGGAGTGGCTGTGGGGCGCGTGCGCGGTGCTGGGGACGGTGGCGGGGCTGGGGTACTGGCTGCTGATGCGGGGGCTGTCGGACGAGCCGGAGGAGGAGTTGGAGAAGGAGGAGGCCGTGCCGGAGGCGGAGGTGGGCGCGGCAGGTGCCGGACTTGTCGTACGGGACGGTGCGCGGGACGTACGGGACGTCGTATCCGTAGCCGAGCCTGCGCCCGGTGTGGACCGACTGGAGTGACTGGGCTGGCCGCATGGCCAGTCCTCAGGTCGCGTACACGTCTCGTACGTTGTCCCTCGGTGCCGGTCTGGTTTTCGCCGCCGGGCCCTCCGCGAAGGCACGGAGCACATTCTCGGTGGTACGGGTGACGAACGCGCCGGTCCGCGCGTCCATGCCGTGGTTACGACCGTTCTCGCGCGTCCCCGCCATCAGTCCCTCCACCCACCGCATCGTCCCGGAGGCGTAGACGCCCGCGCCGCTCGGCGCGGTGTAGTACGCGGAGTCGGAGTGGCTCTTCCGGCCGTTGCAGACCAGCGGGGAGTGGGCGACGATCTCGATCGGTGCGGGCGTGGGCGCGTCCGGCGTGACGCGGTCGTACTCCACGCCGACGAGATGGGCGAAGGCGTCGCCGCGTTTCACTCCCGTCCCTTCGAAGACCCAGTGGCCGGCGCTGTGGACGACATAGGCGGCATCGGTGGGGAAGCCCTCGTACAGGACGCCGGTCAGGGAGGATTCGGGATCGGCGGCGGGCGGTTGGCGGAAGTCGGTCGTCGCCATGGATGGGTGGTCGACCAGGTACGGATCGTCGTGGTAGTCGGTCTTGTAGCAGACGACGGTGCGGAGGGCGGTGCTGGTGGTGGCGGTCGTGCTGGTGGTGGCGGCGGTACGAGCCGTACGCTCCGGGCTCGGCCCAGCCGTACCTTCGCGTTCCAGCCTGATCCTTCGGAAGCAGGTGTTCGCGCCGAGGAAGGCCAGATTGGTCCCGGCGTCGCGCGCCCGCGTGAGGTACCGCCGCTGCTCAGGGGTCCAGTACTCGTCATGGCCGAGCGTGACGACGGCCGTGGCGCCGTCCAGTACCGAGGGCGCGGCATGGACGTCGACACCGGTGGTGTACGCCAGCGGGAGACCGAGCCGTTCCGCGAGGACCACCACCGCCCGCTCGTAGACCATGAACTTCTCCGCGCCGTTCTTGTCGTAGGGCCGGTCGAAACTGACCGCGAGGGAACGGGTCCCGTACGCGCCGTCCTGGCCCTGGTAGAGGCTGTAGCCGCCCCACAGGTTGTACGCCTGCCAGGTCGCGGGGGCGTGCATCAGTACGGTCCTGTCCCGCGCGCTCGCCGAGCGGACGATCAGCGGGACGTAGCGCTGGTGGCCGTGTTCCGCGTCGAGCCTGAGCAGGTACGCGCCCTCCGGCCAGCCGTCGGTACGGACGCGCAGGGTGCGCTCCCAGTCGGCCCGTACCGTCCGGGTGGCGGCGATCAGGCGCGGTCCGCGCTGGACCCGGCCCGCCACCCGGTCCGAACGCCACACCCGCCGGGCCTGCGCCCCGCCGTACCAGCCGATCCGGTACGCCGAGACCCGGAACCCGGGCGCGGCGGTCGACACGTACAGCCCGAACTCCTCCCCGGGCAGGACGCTCACTCTGTCGGCGAAGCCCTGTACGGCGTCGGACGGGCCCTGGGAACGGATACGCCAGCCAGGACTGCCGGGCCGCTGCCGCTCACGCTCGATGGACTCGGCGGACTCGACGGCTGGGGCGGTGGGGACGGTGGCGGGAACGGCGGGGGGGGGG
>NZ_FMDK01001302.1 GCF_900091995.1 Streptomyces sp. MnatMP-M17 | reverse complement strand
GGAGCTGCCGCAGGCGCTGAGGGTGAGCAGAGCGGCTGCGGCCGCGGCGGCGGTCAGTGCGTGTCGTGCGGTCACGGCGGGCTTCCTCCTTGGCGATCGGCCGGGCCCGAGTGGCCGGCCGCGGTGTACCGATCATGAGTTCTTCGACTGTTTCACGTGCAAGTTGAGGCGCGTGGTTCTCCTGGGGCACCGTCAGGATCCGGCCGTGTTCACCGGGGCGGGTCACTGCGGTCCGGGGCGCTGGGCGGCGAAGGCGGTGATCCACTGGGCGAGGTTCTGCTCGTAGCGGCGGCGGGCGACGATCGCGCCGCCGTGGAGGGTGGCCAGGTCGGGCTCGTGGGCGTCGATGTCGGCGGCGAGCCAGTCGGGCATGACCTTGATGAGCTCTTCCACGGTGCGGCCGCGGCCGGGAGTCGCGCTGCGGGCCAGGCAGTTGGTGACGAGTTCGGCGAGAGCGGCGCGGTCGAGGCGGGGGCAGCCGGTGAGGGCCGCCGCTCCGGCGAGTTCGGCCAGGGCCACGTCGTGCATGAGGCGGTTGTAGTGCGCGTCGTTCAGGGCGTGGTGCTCGGGGGTCTGCTGGGCGGGGGCGGTGATGTGGAAGTCCTCGATCAGATCGGCGAGTTCACGGGGCCGGTAGGGGACGTTGTCGGGCATGAGGCCCCAGTCGTGGTCCCACAGTCCGTGGATGCGGATGAGGT
The DNA here is from genome assembly GCF_900091995.1 of Streptomyces sp. MnatMP-M17. Lineage (GTDB taxonomy): Bacteria > Actinomycetota > Actinomycetes > Streptomycetales > Streptomycetaceae > Streptomyces. The sequence continues at coordinate 435 of NZ_FMDK01001302.1, read as the reverse complement.
CGCCGGCCCCGAAGTAGGCCCACATCCGCGCGCCGGCGCGGGAGGCGTAGTAGGCGGCGATCTCCTGGCGGATCCGATCGGCCGGCTTGACGTCCGGGTGGGCCCGGTCGAGGGCGAGGTCGGCGGTGAGCGGCAGGAGCGGCCACACGTGCTGCCTGAGCCAGACGGCCGCCTCGTCGCCGGAGTGGCGGACGTAGTGCTCGTCCATGTCGGCGTTGACGGCGTAGTAGTCACGGCCGGCGCGATCGGTGATGCCGACCGAGATCAGACCGCGCACGGTCAGGTCGTGCCGGATGAACTCGCAGTCGGCGTAGGTGTCGTGCGGGGCGGGAAGCACGGATTCTCCTTGATCGTGGTGCTCGGGGCAGGATGCCGGACGGCACTGACACCGCCGGCGGGCCGGCGCCGGTGAGGGCGCCGGCCCGGGCGTGGTCA
>NZ_FMDK01001079.1 GCF_900091995.1 Streptomyces sp. MnatMP-M17 | reverse complement strand
CGCGGCAGCCGGCTCCGCGGCGGCCGGCGGGGCCGGCGTCCTGCTGTCCCCCTCGTTCGCCAACGGCTGCGCCAACCACCAGACGAACACCCAGCCCCAGGGCGGCACCTCAAACGGAAGCGGCGGGGCACAAGGACTCCTGGCGCAGCTGCCGGCCGGCAGCCCCCTCAACCACTGCGGCGGAGCAGACCTCACTGGCAGTCAAGTCTTGCCAGCAGAAGACGTCCTCCCTCAAGGAAACTTCCAGTATGCGCTGGAAACTTCGAATGGTATTTCCGCACTGGAGCAGGGCGTACTGGCCCCTCTCCCGACCTGAACCGGCAACACCTCCCGGCGCGGCCCGGTTCGCGGACGTCGGCGGGCCGGAACGGTCAGCCGGAGTCGGTGGTGCCGACGCGGGGCCGGTTGCGGGCCCACTTCTTGAGGTCGCCGACGCGGTAGAGGAATTCGGCGCCGCGTTTAGCGAGCGCTTCGTGCAGAGGCCGGACCCACTCGCGCATGAACTCCCGGCGCTTACGCGTCGCCAGGCCGTACGCCGCGCCGCCGACGGCCAGGACGGAGGCCAGGCCGACGCCGCCCATCTCCGCAGCCGCGATGGCCGGCCCGGGGTTCTCCCAGACACCGCGCGCCGTGGCGACGGTGGTGTCCTGGTTCTCCCACAAGGCGTAGTAGCCGCCGGTGCCGGTCGCGGCCAGGCCGGTGATACGGAAGGTGAGGCGCTGCCACCCGGCGCAGTAGGCGGAACGGGACACCCTGCCTTCGACCTTGGGCAGGACGCGGGTGGCCGTGTGCCAGAAGGTGGCGTCGGTCTTCCGCTCACCGTCCATCGGGCGGCCGGACAGGAACCGGCCGATCCCGAACGCCACCGACTCCGCGGTCTCCTCCACCTGTCGGTCGAACTTCTTCTGCGCCACGGCCGCGCCCCTTCCGCTGTACGTCCCCGTGCCTCACGCCGGGGAGCGGAGGCGACGGTAGGGCGGCGGGCCTGTGGACAGAACCCAGCGGCCGTACGTCAAATCCATTCGAAACTTTAGTTGTCGCGATGCGGGTGTGTGACCTATGGTTTCCACATGGTTGATATGTGGAGCCTTGATAGTGAGGCGATTGAGGAGCGGGTTGCCTTCGCGGCACTGGTCCGTGACCTGGTGTGGCGCGAGACGAAGAAGCGTCTGGGATTCGGTGAAGGGGAGGGCCCTCACAGTCCGAACGCGCTTGCCCCGACCTCCGCGGCGGCGCAGGCGGTCCATCTGATGTACCTGAAGGTCGCCACGGAAGCCGGCGACGTCGTGCAGCGCTTGGCCGCCGACGCCGCCGCCCGCGCTGGCCGGGCCGGAGCCAGTTACGCCGACCTGGGCATGGCCGCGGGGGTCTCCCGGCAGGCCGCGCGTAAGCGGTGGCCAGACGCGGTCGGTACCCAGTGGGTGCTGTACCTCCTCACCGGCAAGAGCGGCCCGCACGGCACGGTCACCCGCGTGTTCCGCAGCGAGGAGAAGGCGATCGAGACCGGGCGCACCGCCGTGGACGAAGGTGCGCTCTCCGACGACGGGGCCGTGGGCGCCGTCGTCATCAGCTCGGCCCGTCAGACCGTGTGGGCCTGCTACTTCAGCGACGGCACCTGGGCACCGGAGGAAATCACTCTGCCCGAGGATCTTGAGATCGTCCCCTCAGCCGGCGAGGCCGGGCACAGCGACTGGCTGCACCGGTGGGAGCAGCACGTCACCCGCCTGCTCTGAGCCGAGAACCTGTTTCTGATCCCGAAGCAGTATCGGGCTGACATGATCGATGGCGTGACACAGCCAGATGCCGACGCCGGCTCACCGGTTCAAATGGCCCGCCAGTTCAGCGAGCGCCTCGTCCTCAGCCGTGACGCCGGGAATGAGGACCGCACCAGAGCGTTCAACGCCTTGGTCGCGCGGGCTGGTGAGGCATACGGGATCGCGCTGCACTATGCGGACGGCGATCCTGATGCGGCCGGAGAGGCGATGAGCCATGCGTTGGGCGCCGTTGCGCGGGGGTTCGCCGCCGCGACTCTTGAGATCCTCGCGCAGGACGAAGTCCTGGCGCTGAACATCGACCAGAAACATCATCTGGACGAGCTGATCGTTGAGCTTGACCTGGAGACCTCGGAACTCCTCCACGACGCGTGAGTGAGTGCTTTTGCAGTCCAGGCCGCTGGCCTGCCCGGATGAGGGTCATTGGACGGTTTCAGGAGGCGGGTGTGGTGGGCCTGGAGCGTTGGGTCCAGGTGGCGCCTGCGCGGCTGATGCGGCGGGTCATCAGAGTGATGGCGGCCCAGGTGATGAGCGTCTCCGCCGTCGGCACGGCGGCCCCGGTCCCCGTGGTGGTCCGCGCGCCCTTCCCCGGACAACTTTCCGGCCCGAAAATCCGCAGCGGCTCCGCCTGTGAGCTGCGGTCGGTACAACGGTGAGGAGAGATCGATCTGGGAGGGGCTGCATGACCGAACACGACGACGACGCGCCCGAGTTCAAAGCTGCGGTGGAGCGCGCGAAGCAGTACGAGGCGATGGCCGTCCGGTACGTCAAGAAGGCGTTGGCGGGCGAGGCGGGCGCGGCGCAGATGGCGCAGACGTTCGCGTCGTTGGCGGCCGCCGCCCGGATGGAGCGCCTGGACTGGCGTATGCGGGTGCTGGGCGACCAGCTCGGTGACGTGAAGAAGGCGATGGACGGTCTTCGCCGCAAGCTGCCCGAGCGGTGACGCCCATCGAGCTGGCAGCGGCGGTGCTTACCGTGGGGGCGTGACCACACCCTCCGATGACGCGGCCAGGCCGGTGCCGGTGCGGGTCGTGCTGCCCGCCGATCCGGTTCTCGGGCAGCCGGAGCAGGAGGTCGTGGCGCGGTTGTGGAGGCGGCGGCAGACCGGGACGGGATGGGTGTACCTCGTGGGGCTGCCGTCGTACCGGGACCTCGAGGATGGCGGGGTGGAGGCCGCGGAGTACCGGGTGTGGGTGAGGGCGCCCGAGCACGTGCGGCCGGTTGACGGCGTCGACTACGACCAGGTCCCCACCGAGCCTCTTCCGCCGGTGCCGCCGACGTCGGTGGTCCGCGAGGTTCTCGGGGAGCGCCGGCCTTCGGGCTGGGTCCTGGCGAAGGTCCGAGAGGGGCGGGGCCCGGCCCGCGGGGTGCTGCACGCGCCGGACTGCGAAGAGGCACCCGGGGGTGCGCCGCTGCTCGATGTCCAGCGGGCCCTGGACGTCGCGGAGAACCCGGGGACGCAGCTGTGCACGCTGTGCGGGTGCGCTCAGGAGCTGACGCCGCTGCTGAGCGGCTTCGACCACATCACCGGCTCCTGACCTGCCGTGGTCAGGAGCCGGTCTCGATGGTG
>NZ_FMDK01001097.1 GCF_900091995.1 Streptomyces sp. MnatMP-M17 | reverse complement strand
TGTGTCGTCGTATGGCGAAGATGGGCCACCAGCTCGTCGCCGACCTTGGGCTCGTCGGCGTCGGAGGGTACGAACAGGATCGACACCTGCATATGCGGCGGCTCGGCGAACCAGCGCTGCTTCCCGGCCCAGACGAACGGCGACAGATTGCGGTTGACTGTGGCCAGACCGGCCCGGGCGACGCCCTTGGCGCGAGGCATCACGCCGTGCAGGGCCTTGGGAGCCTCCAGGCCGACGCCATGGGACGTACCTCCCGCGACAACCACCAGCCAGCCGTCGGAGGCGGCCTTCTGCTGGCGGTAGCCGAACCGGTCGCCCTTGACGACCCGGGTGACGTCCAGGACGGAGCCGCGGTACTCGGTGGCCTCGTGGTCGCCGAGCCACAGCCGCGTTCCGATACGGGCGCGGAAGCGGGTCTGCGGGAACTGCTGCTGCAACCGGGCCAGCTCACTGGAGCGCAGATGGCTGACGAACATGGTGTGCAGAGGAAGCCGTGCCGCGCGCAGCCGGTCCATCCAGCCGATGACCTCCTCGACCGCGTCGGAGCCGTCCGTACGGTCGAGCGGGAGGTGCAGGGCGAAGCCTTCCAGACGTACGTCCTCGATGGCCGCGTGGAGCTGGCCCAGCTCCTCCTCCTTGACGCCGTGGCGCTTCATGGAGGACATGCACTCGATGACGACACGGGCGCCGACCAGCGCGAAGACTCCGTCGACGGACGAGACGGAGCGGATGACGCGGTCGGGCAGCGGAACCGGCTCCTCGCCCCGCCTGAAGGGAGTGAGCACCAGAAGGTCACCGCTGAACCAGTCCTTGATCCGGGCGGCCTCGTAGATGGTGCCGACGGCGAGCATGTCGGAGCCGAAACGCGTGGTCTCGTCGGCGAGACGCTCATGGCCGAAGCCGTAGCCGTTGCCCTTGCAGACCGGGACAAGCCCCGGGAATTGCTCGATGACCGACTTCTGGTGCGCCCGCCAGCGCGCGGTGTCGACGTAGAGGGAGAGCGCCATGCCGGTCCGGAACCTTTCTCGGGTCTGCGGTGCAGGAAGGATATGGGTGGGCTTGGGGGTCTTGAGGGCTTTACGGAAGGTCCACCGCACGTGTCCGCGGCCCATCATCGCGGTTAACGGCGCGACATGTAGATGTCGAGCGCCTTGTGGAGCAGTTTGTTGAGCGGGAAGTCCCACTCGCCGATGTACTCGACGGCCTCGCCGCCGGTGCCCACCTTGAACTGGATCAGACCGAAGAGATGGTCGGTCTCGTCGAGCGAGTCGGAGATACCGCGCAGGTCGTAGACGGTGGCGCCCATCGCATAGGCGTCACGCAGCATCCGCCACTGCATCGCGTTCGAGGGCCGGACCTCGCGCTTGTGGTTGGCGGACGCGCCGTAGGAGTACCAGACATGGCCGCCGACGATCAGCATCGTCGCCGCCGCGACGTTCTCGCCCTCGTGCCGGGCGAAGTAGAGGCGCATCCGGTTGGGGTCCTCGGCGTTCAGGACGGACCACATCCGCTCGAAGTACGAGAGCGGGCGCGGCCGGAAGTGGTCGCGCTCGGCCGTGATCTCGTAGAGCCGCTGCCACTCGGCGAGGTCGTCGTAGCCGCCCTGGACGACATCGACGCCGGCCTTCTCCGCCTTCTTGATATTGCGCCGCCAGAGCTGGTTGAAGCCCTTGAGGACATCGTCCAGCGAGCGGTTGGCCAACGGCACCTGGAAGACATAGCGCGGCTGTACGTCCCCGAAGCCGGCGCCGCCGTCCTCGCCCTGCTGCCAGCCCATCTTCCGCAGCCGGTCGGACACTTCGAAGGCGCGCGGCTCGATGTGCGTGGCCTCGACATCGCGCAGACGCTTGACGTCCGGGTCCTGGATACCGGACTTGATGGCGCCCGCGTCCCAGCGGCGGATGACGACCGGCGGGCCCATCTTCACGGAGAAGGCGCCCTGGTGCTTGAGGTGCGCCAGCATCGGCTGGAGCCAGTCGTCCAGATTGGGGGCGTACCAGTTGATCACCGGGCCCTCGGGCAGATACGCCAGATACCGCTTGATCTTGGGGAGCTGACGGTAGAGCACCAGTCCGACGCCGACGAGCTGTTCGTTCTTGTCGAACCAGCCCAGGTTCTCGGAGCGCCACTCCGTCTTGACGTCAGCCCATGCCGGGACCTGGCAATGACTCGCCGCGGGCAGGTTCTGGATGTACGCCAGATGCTGCTCTCGGCTGATGGTCCTCAGGGTCAGGCTCATGCGGGGCGCTCCTCGGCAGGTGTGTCCCCATGGATACAGGGGCTCCGGCTCTCGCGCCGAAGCCTACTGCGCCGATGGAGCGCCCGGTCTGGCCCTGTGCGGAGCGGCCGTCAGCCGAGGACTCCGCCGAACAGTCCGCCGTGTGCCATTCCGAGGAAGAAGCCGACCGCCGAGGCTCCCAGCCCGAGGATGGTGAGGAAGCGTTCACGGGTCGTCACGGAGATGAACTGCCCGTACGCGCCCGTCAGGATCCCGACCAGTCCGGCCCATGAGCTGAGCAGATGCAGGTTGTAGAAGAAGGCCGAGAAAAAGGCGAGAAGTCCCAGCGTCAGCGTCACCGCGACCAATGTGTCCTGGCGAGGATGGCGCTTGCCGTCGGTGGAGAAGAGAGAGGTGGCGGAGTTCGGTCGCATTGCCTGTGCCATGTGGCACCTCCTGGCCATAGCCGGAAGGCGGCGCATCGTAGCGTCGCACACACCCGATGTGTACAGATTGCGGCCTAAGGCGGCCGGATTTCAAGCGGAAGCCGCAGTGCGGGTAGTCTGTACGTTCTGCACCGGTGTCTGCCCAGGCCACACACGATCTCTCGTATCAGCGAGCCGGATTGTCAGTGGCGGCCGATACCGTTGCTCACGCATCACGACCCTCCTGCCACGGAACGACCGTGGCCGCTGAGTCCAAAGGAGGTGGGTTCCACATGCGTCACTACGAGGTGATGGTCATCCTCGACCCCGATCTCGAGGAGCGCGCTGTCTCCCCGCTGATCGAGAACTTCCTCTCCGTCGTCCGTGAGGGCAACGGAAAGGTCGAGAAGGTCGACACCTGGGGCCGTCGTCGTCTCTCTTACGAGATCAAGAAGAAGCCCGAGGGCATCTACTCGGTCATCGACCTTCAGGCCGAGCCTGCGGTCGTCAAGGAGCTCGACCGACAGATGAACCTGAACGAGTCGGTCCTCCGGACCAAGGTCCTCCGTCCCGAGACCCACTGAGCGTCTAGCTCAGCGGTCATCGGGTCCGAGCAGCAGCAAGCAGCCAGAAGCAATCCCCGCCGAGAGGTTCACCCATGGCAGGCGAGACCGTCATCACGGTCGTCGGCAATCTCGTCGACGACCCCGAGCTGCGCTTCACCCCCTCCGGTGCGGCGGTCGCGAAGTTCCGCGTCGCGTCCACTCCTCGCACATTCGACCGTCAGACCAATGAGTGGAAGGACGGCGAGAGCCTGTTCCTGACCTGCTCGGTCTGGCGTCAGGCGGCGGAGAATGTCGCCGAGTCGCTCCAGCGAGGCATGCGCGTCGTCGTGCAGGGCCGGCTGAAGCAGCGGTCGTACGAGGACCGCGAGGGCGTCAAGCGCACGGTCTACGAGCTGGATGTCGAGGAAGTCGGCCCCAGCCTCAAGAACGCCACGGCCAAGGTCACCAAGACCACTGGTCGCGGTGGCCAGGGCGGCTATGGCGGTGGCCAGGGCGGCGGCAACTGGGGCGGCGGCCCCGGTGGCGGAGCTCCGCAGGGCGGTGGCGGTGCTCCCGCCGACGACCCGTGGGCCACCAGCGCGCCGGCCGGCGGTGGCCAGCAGCCGCAGAGCGGCGGGGGGGAA
>NZ_FMDK01001081.1 GCF_900091995.1 Streptomyces sp. MnatMP-M17 | reverse complement strand
GGCTGATGTCGCGTTGGTGCCGTGGATCGCAAGGCGGAGGAGGGAGCCCACGCGGAGCGTGGGCGACCGACGACAACGCGGCGAGGCGCGGTGCCGGGGCACGCGAGCCCAGCAAGATCCAAACGAGAGGCCCCAGGTCAGGCGCGCGGACGGGCGACGAGGCCGCCGACGGCCCGTACGATCTCGTCCGGCCGCTCCAGCGGGAGCATATGACCCGCGCCGGGAAGCTGCTCGAAGCGCGCGTCCGGCAGCGCCTTGGCCACCGCGTTGCCCAGCTCCGGCTTGACGACCCGGTCGTTCTCGCCCGCGAGCACCACGGCCGGTACCTCCACCGCCGCCAGTCCCGCGCGCAGATCCATCCCGCGCGAGGAGGCGAAGCAGTCGGCGCGTACCTGCGGCGCGGTCGCCGCGAACATCTGCCGGTTGACCTCCAGCAGGAACGGGTCGACGCCCTTGCCCATGGTCTGGGCCAGCAGCCGCCGGCCGAGCGCGGGGCGGCGCAGCGCGCGGGAGAAGAGCGCGCTGCCCATCATGCGCACCTCGCTGTCGGGCGTCTCCTGGTCGTGCGCGGCCGTGCCCAGCAGCACCAGTCCGCGCAGCCGGCGCGCGGCGGCCGGATCGGCCGTGGCGTACGACATGGCGGCGAAACCGCCGCCCGAGTGCCCGACCAGCACCGCGTCCCGCGAGCCGGTCTCGCCCAGCACCGCGGCCAGGTCCGCGCCGAACCGCCGGACGGCGATGGGCTCCTTGCCCAGGCTCGACGCGCCGTGGCCGCGCTGGTCGTACAGCACCACCCGGTACCCGGCCCGGATCAGCCGGTCCGTGACGGTGCCCCAGACCCGGCGGCCCGCGGCCCAGCCGTGCGCGAGGACGACCGTCGTACCGCTGCCGGCACCGGCCTTCAGCGGCGCGAGGACGCTCACCGCGAGCGTGGCGCCGTCGTCGGTGCGTACGGTGGTCTCGTCGGTACGGGCGCCCGCGTCGGCCGCCGGCGTGACGGTGCTCATCGCGCTCCTCCGGCCGGTACCGCGCTGAGCTGCTTGCCCAGCGCCACAAAGGCCGCCAGCGCCGCCTTCGAGTGCTCGGCGCCGATGTCGGCGACCTTGGACATCAGCTTCAGCTTGCCGCCGTGCGGACGCCCGCGGAAGTGCATGGCGATACGGGTGCGGCGCCCGTCGTCCAGCGGCTCCAGAATGAAGTCGGCCGGACCGCGGAAGTCTCCGTCGACATACTCGACGGTCATCCTGCGGCCCGGGACGACGGACTCGGTACGGGCGGTGAAGCGGAGCTTGGGGCCCCCGTTGCCGACGCCCTTCGTGTGGACGGTCACGGCGACCAGGCCGCCCACCTCGTCGGGCGCGCCGGAGACCGTCTCGAAGGTGTTGGCCGGGACCCACCAGCGGGCGGCACCGCGGAACTCGGCGACGAGCGCGTCCCAGACGACGTCCGCGGGGGCGTCGACCACCGCCTCGTCGATGATGTCGTAGCCGTTCATGCCAGTCTCCCTGTGTGGGACGGCGGATGGGATCGAAGGAGCGGGGCCCGCGACGGGCCCCGCTTCCGTGTCCGCTGTGCCGGTCCGGCCCGAGTGGCCGGTCCGGCACACCGGATCAGCCGAAGAAGCCCTGACCGGGCGTGAGGATGCCGGCCGGGTCGTAACGGCGCTTCGCGTTCAGGAGGTCGGAGTAGCGGCTGCCGAAGTGCTTCTTCCAGTCCGTGGTGGTCATCCGCGGGATGGCACCGACCAGATAGCGCTTGGCGCCCAGCGCGACGGCCTTGTCGTACAGCCGCCGGTTCTGCTCCAGCATCCCCGCGATGTCCGGCTCACCCGGGTGCGGGAAGCGCAGCAGGTCGAAGAGGTAGCCGATGGAGTCGTTCGGCTGGACCGCCATCGGACGCTTGAGCTTCGACGTACGGTACGGGTACGTCAGCACGAAGCCGACGCCCAGGTCGTTCGCGGTCAGGTCGGCCTCGGCGATCTGGAGGAACTGCTTGACCTTGGCGGCCGGCAGGAACAGGCTCAGCCAGGGCTTCGGCTGCTCCCAGTAGCCGAACGCCTTGTAATCCTCGACATACGCGTCGAAGCGGAAGATGTAGTCACGGAACGACATGTCGTCGACGGTGGCCTCGGAACGGACGTCCCGCAGCCCGGCGATCAGCGGGTCCCGGGCCGGGGCGGTGCCGGTGTAGGTGGCACCCAGCTCCATCCGGTAACGCCAGCCAGAGTCGTCGGGCTTGCGCGCGAGTTCACCGGCCTGGACCTCGAACTTGCCCTCCGCCAGGACCTTCTCCGCGTCGGCGAGGTAGGTCGCCACATCGTTGTAGATGAGGTTGAAGACGACGATCCGCTCCTTGGCGGGGACGATCTTCACCGTGAGGCGGACGATGATGCCCACCTGGCCGCCGCCGGCCAGCGCGGCGTTGAACAGGTCGGGGCGGACGCTGGGGGAGGCGGTGAGCAGCTGCCCGGCACCCGTGACGATGTCGATCGACTCGATGGTGTCGACCGCCAGGCCGTACTTGCCGACCGTGCCGCCGATGCCGCCGACGCTGATCGTGCCGCCGATCGACAGGTGCATGTAGTCGGGCATGGCCGGCGGCATCTTGCCCTTGGCCGCCGCCGCGTCGGTGAGCTGGGCCCAGGTGACACCCGCCTCGACCACGGCGCTGTTCGTACCGACGCTGACGACCTTGCCCAGACCGCGGGAGTCGATCGAGATACCGCCCGGGACCGCCGCCTGGCCGTAGTTGGAGTGCGACTCCAGATCGTCACCGGTGCCGCTGCGCCCGTTCGCGGCGATCTTCAGTTTGTTGGCCCGGGCGTAGTTGACCATCTTGACGATGTCATTGACCGAGCCCGGCACCAGCACGGCCCACGGGGTGATGTCCGACACCAGGTTGCCGAAGTCCTTGCCGAACTGCACAAGGTCGGCCGCGGAGGTCTTCAGCGAGCCGTCCAGCGGCGGTACGGGCGCCACATCGCCCCACCAGCCACCGCCACCGTGGCCGCCACCGTGGCGGCTGGCCTCGGCGGCC
>NZ_FMDK01001082.1 GCF_900091995.1 Streptomyces sp. MnatMP-M17 | reverse complement strand
GGCGGGCGGCGGCCCTCCTTCCCGACGTCCCGATGGTCACGCCCGCCGAGGTCCTCGCCCGCGCCGAGCTGGTGCTGCTGACCGTTCCCGACGACGCGCTGCCGCGTCTGGTGGAAGGGCTCGCGGAGACCGGTGCCGTACGGCCGGGACAGCTCCTCGTCCACACCTCGGGACGGTACGGCGCCAGGGTGCTCGATCCGGCCCTGCGCGCCGGTGCCCTGCCGCTCGCCCTGCATCCGGTCATGACCTTCACCGGCTCCTCGGTGGATGTCCAGCGGCTGGCCGGCTGCTCCTTCGGCGTCACCGCGCCCGAGGAGCTGCGCCTGGCCGCGGAGGCCCTGGTCATCGAGATGGGCGGCGAGCCCGAGTGGATCGCCGAGGAGTCGCGTCCGCTCTACCACGCGGCGCTGGCGCTGGGCGCGAACCACCTGGTCACGCTGGTCGCACAGTCGATGGAGCTGCTCCGTACGGCCGGTGTCGCCGCGCCGGACCGGATGCTGGGCCCGCTGCTGGGCGCCGCTCTGGACAATGCCCTGCGCTCCGGTGACTCCGCCCTGACCGGCCCGGTCGCGCGCGGTGACGCGGGCACGGTCGCCGCGCACGTCGCCGAGCTGCGCAAGCACGCGCCGGGCGCCGTCGCCGGATATCTCGCCATGGCCCGTACGACCGCGGACCGCGCGCTGACACATGGACTGCTCAAGGCGGAGCTGGCGGAAGACCTCCTCGATGTCCTCGCCGACGGCGACAGCCTCGGCGACACCCGTGGCGGAGGCACCGGCGGTGGCGCCCGATGAGCCTCGCACTCGCCGCCACCCGCGCCGAGCTGGACCGGCTGCTCGATCAGCACACGGGCGGCGGTCCCACCGCCGTCGCGATGACCATGGGCGCGCTGCACGAAGGGCACGCGAGCCTGATACGGGCGGCCCGCGCCCATGTCGGAGCCACGGGCTTCGTCGTCGTCACCGTCTTTGTCAATCCGCTCCAGTTCGGCGCGGGAGAGGACCTCGAACGGTATCCGCGCACGCTCCAGGCCGATCTGAAGATCGCCGAGGCGGCCGGCGCCGACGCCGTGTTCGCGCCGTCCGCCGACGAGGTCTATCCCGGCGGTGCCCCTCAGGTCACCATCGCCGCGGGCCCCATGGGCGAGCGGCTCGAAGGCGCCTCACGGCCCGGCCACTTCGACGGAATGCTCACCGTCGTGGCCAAGCTGCTGCACCTCACCCGGCCCGATGCCGCCTTCTTCGGCCGCAAGGACGCCCAGCAGCTCGCGCTGGTCGGCCGGATGGCCCGCGATCTGAACTTCCCGGTCGAGATCATCGGCGTACCGACCGTCCGTGAGGACGACGGCCTCGCGCTCTCCAGCCGTAACCGCTATCTCTCCGTGCCCGAGCGCCGCACCGCCCTCGCTCTCTCCCGGGCCCTCTTCGCCGCCCATGACCGTCTCGGCGCGCTGTACGCGCTGCGCGCCCGCGCCGAGTACGCGCCCGCGCCCGGTGCCCGAGCCGCCGCGCTCTCCGCGCTCGGTGAGGCCAGGCTCGCGGCCGAC
>NZ_FMDK01001084.1 GCF_900091995.1 Streptomyces sp. MnatMP-M17 | reverse complement strand
GGGTGGTAAGCGGGGTGGATGGGCGGTCGGGGTTGCGGCGGCCGGGCCGCCGCACCCGGTCAGGCCGAGGTGGTGGCGTGGGCGTCCTGGGCGGCCTGCTGCTGCATCGCACGTCCGCGGTTGGTGATGTAGGTGTTGATGGGGACGGGCTGGCCGTTCTCGTCGGGGACCTGGAGGTCTTCGAGGTAGCGGCGGCGTACCGTCTCGCGTACGGCTCCCAGCTCCTCGAACGAGATGTCCGGGCTCATGACCCGCAAGATCAGTTCCTCGACCGGCTCGGGCGGCGTCATGGGGGCGCCCGCCTCCAGCCAGGCGCGGATCTTCGCGCCGAACTCCTCGCCGGAGCGGTGGACGACTTCGGAGCCCAGAGCCGCGCCGAGAGCCTTGACGACCACAATGCTGTGGTCGGCCTCCAGGGCGGCGGTGATCTGGAACTCGTACTCGATGCCGTCGCGGGCTTCGGGCTTGCCGCCGAGGCGGCGTACGAAGTTGCGGCCCTGCTCGTCGGTCTCGGGAACGTAGTGCGTCTTGGAGCGCAGAGTGACGATTACGTGGCCGGGATAGCTGAACAGGGCGTCCATCATGCGGCGTTCGCGCGGGCGGACCTCGCGCCAGCCCGCCTTGCTGTCCCCCGCACTCTGGGAGGCGTCGTCGGCCTGGTCCCGCACGCCGCCGTTGCCGCTCCAGAACAAGCTGAACGAGTCGACCACCACGACGTCGTAGCCACGGGCCGCGCAGTCGGCGAGCGCCGCAACCAGCACCTCGGGCGAGCAGAACGTCAGCGGGGGGCAGACCTCGAAGTCGACCTCGTCGGCGTACTGGGCGGCCTGCCCGTGAGCGGTCTCGATCACCCCGATCCGGCCGCCGAGGGCGGCGGCGATCTTCAGCGCGACGGGCGTCTTGCCGGACCCGCTGGGACCGCTGAGCGCGATCCGGCCGAAGGTCTGCGCCTTGACCGCGGGGACGAAGGGGAACTGCGAGTAGTGGACAAGCTGGCACGGCGGAGCGCCGGACGGCTGCTGTTCACATGTGTCCGTCGTCAAGGTTCCTCCGGAGCCTCGAAGCGTTCAGCGCGCGGTCCCGGTCCCGGAGCAGGATGTCCATCACGCACTCCAGAGCCGGGACCACCAGCGCCTTTGACACATATAACATACCATATTGGGCAGTGTTTTTCCAGGTCAGAACCTGTTTTCCGGCTCCGGGAATCAGCTCGGTTCGGGGGACTGCAGCAGTTTGTACGGCCGGCCTTCGTCGTCGAATCCGTCCGGCTTCTCCTCCGGCTCGGCCTTTCTGCGCTGTCCTCGCTTCTTCTTCTGCTCTTCGAGGGTTTCGCTGTACCAGAAGGGTCGGAACAGCTCGTCGTGCCCGTCCGGCTCGGGGATGACGCCCTTGGACCGCATCTGCTCGAAGGATTCGGTGGTGGCGTAGCCCAGTTCCTTCGCGGCGTGCGGGACGTAGTAGCGGTGCTTCGGCTTGCGGCTGGTGCCGGTCGGGTCGATGGTCGGGCGGACAGGCAGCCAGCGGCCGCCGCCCTTCTCCTTGATCTCCTCCACCAGCGAACCGTCGGGGTTCATGTAGCCGACCGCCTTGAGGTAGGCCTCGACCACCCGGCGCGGGTAGCGGGGTCGGTCCTCGTGGGCCTCGGGGACCTCGATCTCGAGGTCGGCCGCCACCTTCTGCAGCGCGGAGGCCAGCACCGGCTTCTTGTTCTTCGCGTGCTGCGGCGGAGCCTTGTGCCATCTCTGCGCGGTCTGCCGGCTGACGCCGGCCAGTCTGCTGATCTCGGTCAGGCTGAGCAGCTCGTCGCCGCGGGCCATCGAATTCTCCTGTCACTTAAAATGTACCTCGATGAGCGTACCGGTACGTTATACGTGTCGCACAGTGTGTTGCGGGAAACGCCCCGCGCGCCGGCTGGAACCAGCCGGCGC
>NZ_FMDK01001086.1 GCF_900091995.1 Streptomyces sp. MnatMP-M17 | reverse complement strand
CGGCGCGCCCGCCGCTCTCGCGGCGGCAGCCGCCACCCTGATGATGTTTCCCGGACAGGCGCAGGCCGCCGGATCCGTGCACATCACCAAGATCTGGTACGACTCCCCCGGCTCGGACAAGCGGACCAATGCCAGCCTGAACGGCGAGTGGGTCCAGATCAAGAACACCACCGCCAAGTCGGTGAGCCTCAAGGGCTGGAAGCTCACCGACGCCTCCCGGCACGCGTACACGTTCAAGACGTTCACGCTCAAGGCCGGGAAGACCGTCACCGTGAAGACGGGCAAGGGCACCAACACCGCTACGACGGTGTTCCAGCAGCGCGCCGCCTATGTCTGGAACAACGACAAGGACAAGGCCACACTGACCCGGTCCACGGGAGCGGTGCACGACACCTGCTCGTACAACTCCACGCGCGCCGACTACAAGAACTGCTGACCGCCGGGTCCGGAAACTACTCCGAAAGCGGCCGGGACACCGTGGCGGGGAATACCGCCGCGGTGTCCTCCGCTGGCACCCGTATGAGCACTCTTGGACTGATCGGCAGTGGAAACATCGGTGGCACCCTGGCGCGGCTGGCGGTCGCCGCCGGAATCGATGTGGTTCTGAGCAATTCCCGCGGGCCGGAGACCCTGGCCGGCCTGGTGGCCGAGCTGGGCCCGCGGGCGCGGGCCGCGACACCCGCCGAGGCGGCGGAGGCCGGCGACTGGGTCGTGGTCACCGTCCCGCTGAAGCACTACCGCCAGGTGCCGGTGGCGCCGCTGGCGGGAAAGGTGGTCCTCGACACCAACAACTACTATCCCGAGCGCGACGGGCGGTTCCCGGAGCTGGACGCGGAGAAGACCACCGTCAGCGGTCTGCTCCAGGAGCACCTTCCGGAGTCGAAGGTCGTCAAGGCGTTCAACAACATCTTCTTCAAGCATCTCGCCTCGCTGGCACGGCCCACGGGCGCGTCCGACCGCACGGCCCTGCCGATCGCGGGTGACGACGAGGAGGCGAAGGCCTCCGCCGCACGGCTGCTCGACCTCCTCGGCTATGACATCGTGGACGTGGGCCCGCTCTCGGAGAGCTGGCGCTTCGAGCGCGACACTCCGGTCTACGGCTTGCCGTACGGACAGAATCTGCGCGAACACGGCGACAACCTCGACGTCCCGGCGGCGAGCGCGGACGCGGAGACGATCCGCACGGCCGTGGCCGCGGCCAAGCGCGGCTGACCGCGGAATCGAGCGCCGCCGGGCCGGTTTCCGGCGGCGCTTCTCTGTTGTCCCGGACGTCTCCCCGGTCTCCCGGGAACCAGCCGTCGCCCGCGCCCGACTACTGACAAGGAGTGGACAACAGGGCACGGATCACGGGCCGTTGGGGCCCAGAAAGAGGGCAGCACGGTTGAAGTGGTACGAGGACGACTCCCTCTGGTCCGACTTCGCGCCCACGATGTTCTCGGCCGCCCGCGGCGTGGAGGTCGCGGGCATCGTCGCGGATTCGCCGCTGCTGGACTTCGGGCCCGGCGCCCGGGTGCTGGATCTCTGCTGCGGCCCCGGGCTCTTTCTGGTGCCGCTGACGCGGCGCGGATACACCGTCACCGGTGTCGATCTCAATCCGTCCATGCTGGAGCGCGCGGAGACGGCCTGCGCGGAGGCCGGGGCCGATGTGCGCCTGGTCAAGGCGGACATGCTGGACTACGTCGAGCCCGGCTCCTTCGACGTCGTACTCAATGTCTTCACCTCCTTCGGCTACTTCGACAATCCCCATGACAATCTGCGCGTTCTGCGCAACGCCCACGAATCCCTCGCGCCCGGCGGCCGGCTGCTGGTGGATGTGATGGGCAAGGAGGTCCTGGCGGGCTGGATCGGACGGCCGCAGGCGGTGGACCTCCCGGACGGTTCGTATGTCGTCCAGCGCGACACGGTGCTCGACAGCTGGCGCCGGCTGCGGACGGACTGGACGCTGGTACGCGGCTCGACCGCGCGTACGGCGTCGATCACCTCCCACCTCTACAGCGCCGCCGAGCTGCACGATCTCTTCGTCGCGGCCGGCTTCACGGACGTCGAGTGCTTCGGAGGCTTCGACGGCTCCGGCTACGACCAGCGCTCGCGCCGGCTGATCGTACGGGGGACACGGAAATGACGGCGCGTGCAGCGATACACGAGCACATCACCGACGCGATGAAGGCGCCCGATCTGATCCGGCTCGGCGGCGATGTCGTCCTCGCCCGCTTCGAGACGATGAAGGTGTACGCGGCGCTCGGCGCGGTCCGTACGCTGCTGCGGCGCGGCCGTATCGCCCCCGGGCAGACTCTCATCGACAGTTCGAGCGGTATCTACGCGCTGGCGCTCGCCATGGCCTGCCACCGCTACGGACTGCGCTGCCACATCGTGGCGTCGACAACCGTGGACGCGGTGATGCGCGCCCAGTTGGAGGTCCTGGGCGCGACGGTCGACCAGATGCCGCCTTCGGAGAGTCTCCGGCTCGACCAGGAGCGCCGGGTGCGCCATGTCCGTGAACTCCTCGCCCGCAGACCGGACTTCCACTGGATGCGGCAGTACCACGACGCCGTGCACTACGCCGGGTACCGGGAGTTCGCGGCGCTGGTCGCCGAGGCGCTGCCCGACGGCCCGCTGACGGTGGTCGGCGCCGTCGGCACCGGCGCGTCGACGGGCGGTCTGGTGGAGGCGCTGCGCGGATCGGGCCGCGCGGTACGGCTGGTGGGAATCCAGCCGTACGGAAGTGTCACCTTCGGCAGCGAGCGGTTCAGCGATCCCGAGGCGATCATCGCGGGCATCGGAAGCTCCATCCCGTTCGACAATGTCCGGCACGAGCTGTACGACACGCTCCACTGGGTGGACTTCCGCCATGCCATGGCGGGCGCGGTCGGTCTGCTCCGTGAACACGCCGTGTTCGCCGGGCTGTCCACGGGAGCCGCGCATCTTGTCGCGGGCTGGGAGGCGGACCGCGATCCCGGACGGCAGCATCTTGTCATCGGCGCGGACACCGGACACCGGTACGCGGAGCGGGTGTTCGCCCGGCACGCCGAGGCACTGGACATACGCGCCCTGCGGCCACGCCGGATCCACACCCTGGACGAGCTCCGGCCGCCGTGGTCGGTGATGGAGTGGGAGCGCCGTTCCCGCAAGGAACTTGTCGTGGCCGACGTGGGACCGGAGAGCGGATCCTCCGCCGTCCGGCCGGAACCGTTGTCGCAGGGAGAGCCGTCATGACGATCGCCGCGCTGGAGTCACTGTCCTTCGGACTGGCCAGGATGGCCGCCGCGGCGGCCGACGCGGGACACGGGCTGACACTGCTGACCGGCGACCGGTCCGTGTACCGCCATGAGCTGGACACACTCCCGGACACACTGCCGGACGGCGCGCTCACCGTGGTCGATGTCGACACCTTCGACCGGACGGCGACGCGGCGCGCGCTGGCGGCCCTGCCCGATCTGACGGGTCTCATCAACACCACGGACACCTGGAGTGTTCCGGCCGCCGATCTGGCGGCCGAGTTCGGACTGCCGGGCCCGGATCCGACGGCGGTACGGGTGCTGCGCGACAAGGCGCGGGTACGGGCGCTGCTGCACGGCGCCGGACTGAGCAAGGGCCCTGCCGTACCGGTGCCGTTGGGCGCGGAGCCGACGGCCACGGACACGGCTGCCGCCGAGGTGCTCCGTACGATCGGGCTGCCGGCCGTCCTCAAGGACTCCGCGGGCACCTCGTCCCGCGATGTCTGGATCGTCAGGGACGAGGAGGCGCTGCGCGCCGCGCTCGCCGAGGCCAGCCGACGCTCCTTCACCGGCGACCTGTTCGCGGAGCCCTTCCTCGCCGGGCCGCTCTACAGCGCGGAGACTCTGAGCTGGGCCAGGGAGACGCGGCTGCTGGGCGTGCTCAGCCGGCAGACCTCGCGGGAGCCCGCCGTACGGGAGGAGGCCGCCGCCTTCCCGGTCGCGCTGCCTCACGGCGAGTCGGCCGGAATCGAGGAGTGGGTGGGCCGGGTGCTGCATACGGCCGGGCACCACGGCGGGTTCGCCCATGTCGAGTTCATCCTCACCGCCGAAGGTCCCGAACTGGTCGAGATCAACCGGAGGATCGGCGGCGCCCTGGTTGGTGAGGCGCTGTGCCGGTCCCTGCGGACGAATGTGTACGACGCCATGATCGACACCGCGCTCGGCCGCCGTCCCCGGCTGATGGACTCGGCGCTCGAACACACCGGTCCCGCCTGCGGATTCGTCCTGGTCTATCCGGACCGGACCGGTGAACTGGCGGGCTGGCGCGGGCTCGACGGGCTCGGCGCCCATCCGGGCGCGGTGCGCTGGTATCCGGTGCGGGCGCCCGGCGACACGATCGCCACGGTGGCCGATCAGCGCGGCTGCACCGGGATGGTCCTGGCGGAGGCGGCCACCGCGGAGCTGGCACTGCACCGGGCGGCGAGCGCCGCGGCGGGTGTGCGTCCCATCCTCGTGGACGACGGTGGGCGGTGAGCGCGAGGGCGGCGCACGGGACCGTACCCGTACCGCCACCCGGCAGCGCCGCTCGGGCCGATGGCGGCCGACCGGACCGCAGTCGTTCCTGCTGGGCTGCTCGTTCCTGATCACGCTGGGCAGCTTCGCCGTACTGCCGTATATGTCGGTGCTGCTGCATCAGCGGCTGGGGCTCGGCCTCGGTACGGTCGGGGCGGTGCTCGCCGTCGCCTCGCTGGTGCAGTTCTCCGGTGGAGTGGTGGGCGCGGCGCTGGCGCGGCGGATCGGGCTGCGGGCCACGATGCTGGTGGCGCTGGGCGTACGCATCGCGGGATTCGCGACGTTCGTTCCGGGGCTCGGCAGTCCGGCGCTCGCCGTCGGCGCGCTGTTTCTGGTCTCGTGCGGCGCGGCGCTCTATCTGCCCGCGAACAAGGCGTATCTGGTGGAGGGCGCGCGGGAGTCGGAGCGGCCCCGGCTGCTGTCGGCGAGCGGTTCGGCGTTCAACGCGGGAATCGCGCTCGGTCCGCCGGCCGCCGCGCCGTTCGTCCTGACGTCGCCGGGCGCGCTGTTCGGTACGGTGACGCTGCTGTTCGCCGCGGTCGGCCTCGGCCACGCGTTACTGCCGTCGGCGCCACGAGCGCCGGAACCACCGCGGTCAACGCCGGAGCCTCCGCCGTCCCGGCCCTCGCGTCCGTCCTCGCCCGCCAAGGGCGAGGCACTGCCCTTCACGGTCACCGTGCTGAGCGTGTACGTCTTCATGTTCTTCCAGCACTATCTGGCGCTCTACGCCGTTCCTCGTACCTCGGCGTCGTTCTACGGCGCGGTGCTGATGGGATACGCGTGCCTCCTCGTCGTCGCGCAGCCCTTGCTGTCGGAGTGGATCGCCGGGCTCGCCTATCGCACCGCGATATGGGTGGGCTTCGGCGCGATGGCGGCGGGAACGGCGGTCATCGCGGCCGGTGGTCATCCGGGCATCGGCGCGGGCGCCGCGCTGATCTGTCTGGGCGAGATCGTTCTCTTCCTGAAGAACGATCTGGAGGCGCTGGCCCGGTCGTCCGCCGAGCCCGCCACGGTCTTCGGCCGCCAGCGGCTGGCCGCCGGGGTCGGCGCGTTCGCCAGCGGGGGGGCG
>NZ_FMDK01001087.1 GCF_900091995.1 Streptomyces sp. MnatMP-M17 | reverse complement strand
CCGGGCCAGGGACGGGGCCCGGCCGCCGGTCAGAGGAGTGGGTCAGGCTGCGGCGGCGGGCACGGCGCAGGATGTCCAGACCTGGGCGCCGGTGGCGCCGGACGGGCAGAGCTGTGCGGTGTACTGGCGGATGGAGCCGCAGGGGTAGATGGGCTGGAAGCCCTCCTCGGAGAAGAGCCTGGTGAACAGGTTCTGCTGGAGGTTTGCCGCGTCATATACAGAGGAGAGGGTGACGACGTCCTGGCGGGCGAGGACGACGGCCCCGGCCGGGTAGATGAGGAAGTTCACTGTGGTCGGGAGCGCGGTGAGCGCCGCAGTACCGCCGGGGAGGCCGGTGGGCGGGGTGGTGGCGTAGGCGTCCTGGAAGTCGTACACGAACTGCGGCCTGATGTTCCGGGTCGTGAACCAGCCGACGATCATCTGGTTGGTGATCGCGAACGGATCGTTCGGGTACGCGTTGCGGCGGGAGAGGTCCGCGCGGATCTGCGCGAGCGACCACGCCGGCAGGATCACCTCGAACGTCTGCGAGAACGGCATCCGCTCCCGGTAGCGCATGTCCGTGGCCGCGAGCTCAAGCGCCGACAGCAGAGACGCCGTCGCGGACGAGTCCGGACCGGATCCCGGAGCCGGGGTCGCACCCTGAGCCGGGATCACCGTTGCAGCGCCGGCCTTGGTGGCGATGCGGGCGATGATGTTCCCGTTCAGCTTGTGGGCGTGGTTGGTGAGGAGCCCGTCGACGTAGTTGTTGACCCACTCTGGGTACCCGGCCATCTGCATGAACGATGCGGTGATGCAGGAGACGGCCACATCGAGCCGGGCGTCCGTGAACGTCGGGCAGGGGATCTCCGCACAGTTCTTCGCGGTGTCGGCGATAACCTGCGCCTCGGTCAGCACGGTGAAGCTGGTGTTGGCCTGGAGGTCGGCGTATGTCGGCTGGTTGGAGGCGTAGTTGAAGCCGCCCCTGCTCGCGGTGAGGGTCGGCAGGTCGAGCATGCCGTCCATGCTCCACAGGCCACAGGTGTCGTAGAGGTTCTCCGATGGGGCACACCACCCGGCCGCCGCCGTCAGGCTGTTCGCCTCCTCGGTGACCTGCCCGGACCACGCCTTGAGGAGCGAGCCGCCATCGAGGCGGGACTCCTTCCGGGCGCGCTCGATCGCGGTGTAGTCGTCCTCCTCGCCGCGGCCGAGCTGAAACTCGTCGCCTCGGTCGCGGGTGAACTGGGCGAGAGTCCGCTTACTGGACTGGCCGCCACCGGCACGCCCGTACGAGGAGAAGGACTTCGCGACGGCGTTGGAGACGTCGGCGACGGTGACTTCCTCGCCGTACCGTTTGCCGACGGACGCGGCGCCGTCGGAGGTGAGGACGATGGAGAACTGGTTGCGGCGCTCGCGGCCGAGAACCACCGGGGGCTCGGGCGGCGTGGCGCCCAGCTCGGCCACGGAGGGCACCACCGGGGCGGCCGAGGCCGGTTCGGCCGGTGCGGCGGGGGGCTCGGGCGTGGT
>NZ_FMDK01001088.1 GCF_900091995.1 Streptomyces sp. MnatMP-M17 | reverse complement strand
CGGCGGCGACATCCGCGGTGGCGGGCGTGAGATGGGCGACGAGCCGCTCGTCGTGCAGGGTGACCGCGACCGCGTCCACGCCCGCGCACTCGGTGAGCACGGCCTCGATCTCGCCGAGTTCCACGCGCTGGCCGCGGATCTTGACCTGGTGGTCCAGCCGCCCCAGATACTCGATGGTGCCGTCGGTCCGGTACCGGGCGAGATCGCCGGTACGGTACAGCCGCTCGCCCGGGACGGCGGCGAACGGGCTGGGCACGAACCGTTCCGCCGTCAGCGCCGGCCGGCCGAGATAGCCACGGGCGAGCTGCACACCGCCGAGCAGCAGCTCTCCGGGCACACCGACCGGGACAGGACGCAGCCCGTCGTCCACGATGTAGGTACGGGTGTTGGCGACGGGCCGTCCGATGGTGACGGGCAGACCGGGCGCACACCGGGCAGCGGTGACATCCACCGCCGCCTCGGTCGGCCCGTACAGATTGTGCAGCTCGCAGCCGATCCGCTTGTGCACGGCCGTGACCAGGTCGGCCGGGAGCGCCTCGCCGCTGCATATCATCCGCCGCAGTGTGGGCAGCGCAGGCAGCGGTCCGGCCAGGAACGCGCGCAGCATCGACGGTACGAAGTGCAGTGTGGTGACGCCCTCGTCGGCGATCACACCGGCCAGATAGGCGGGATCGCGATGTCCGCCGGGCCGGGCCAGCACCAGAGTGGCGCCGGTCATCAGCGGCCAGAAGAACTCCCACACCGATACGTCGAAACCGTACGGCGTCTTCTGGAGCACCCGGTCCGTCCCGGTGAGTCCGTAGGCCTCCTGCATCCAGTGCAGCCGGTTGACGATGGCGCGGTGCTCGACCACCACTCCCTTGGGACGGCCCGTCGATCCCGAGGTGTAGATGACATACGCGGGATGCTCCGGCGCGGGCCCGGACCAGGAGCCGGTGCAGGTGGTGCTGCTGCCGGTTCTGCCGCCGGTGCTGGAGAGTCCGGACGGCGCGGGCGGCCCGGGGAGGCCGGACCGGGCGGCGTCGATGTCCACGATCTGCCGGTTCCCGGCGCTGTCCCCGCCGGACACCAGCGCCGCCAGCCCGGCGTCCGTGACGACGACCGTCGCCGCCGAGTCGTCCAGCATGAAACCGAGGCGCTCGCGCGGATACTCGGGATCCAGCGGCAGATAAGCGCCTCCGGCCTTCATCACGGCGAGCAGCGCCACCACCAGACCGATTCCCCGAGGAAGACACACACCGACCACGGACTCCGGGCCCACACCGCGCTCCCGCAGTTCTCCGGCGAGCCGGTCGGCCTCGGCGCCGAGCCGTCCGTACGACACCGTCGTGCCCTCGTACCGCAGCGCGGGCGCGTCCGGAGTCCGGGCGGCCTGGGCCTCGAACAGCGCGGGCAGTGTTCCGGACGGATACGGCCGGGCGGTGTCGTTCCACTCCTCCAGCAGCAGACCGCGCTCGGCCGTGGAAAGGATCTCCAACTCGTCCACCGGCAGCCCTGGTTCGGCCGTGGCGCTCTCCAGGAGCCGGGCGAAGTGCGCGGCGAATCGCTCGGCGGTCTCCCGGTCGAACAGCGCCGACGCGTAGTTCAGGGCTCCCGACAGAGAGCCGTCGGACAGCTCGGACACGCCGAGCGTCAGATCGAACTTGGCCGTGCTCTCACCGACCGGCAGCCGGTCGACCGTCAGCGGGCCCATGGTCCGAGGCCCGGCCGTCGCCGCCGACTCCTCCTGCCAGAGCAGCATCGCCGAGAACAGCGGTGTCCGCGACGGATCGCGCTCCGGCGCCAGTTCGTCCACCAGCCGCTCGAACGGCACCTCCTGATGGCCGTACGCGTCGAGCGCCGACTCCCGTACGCGCCGGAGCACCTCGGTGAAGGAGGGCGAGCCGGACAGATCGGTGCGCAGGACCAGGGTGTTGAGGAACAGCCCGGCCATCTTCTGCACTTCGGGCCGGTCGCGGCCGGCCACGGGTGTGCCGACGGCCACGTCCCGCTGTCCGCTCCACCGGCCGAGCAGCATCGCGTACACGGCGGTCAGCGCCATGAACGGTGTGGCGCCCTCGGCGCGCGCCAGCGCCGTGAGCCGTCCGGCCACCTCCGCCGGGACCTTGAGCGGTACCTGCGCGCCGGCGACATCGCGTACGGCGGGACGCGGCCGGTCGGGGGG
>NZ_FMDK01001089.1 GCF_900091995.1 Streptomyces sp. MnatMP-M17 | reverse complement strand
GCCGGCGGCCTCGCCGCCGTATACGCCGGCACCGCCGGAAAGCCCCTGGCGCACGCCGTGCTCAATCCCTCGCCGCCGCTCACCCAGCGCGCCGTCGGCGGCGGGATCCGGGCGATGATCCCGCTCCAGGCGGCGCTCGCCGCACGCGGCGGGGCCGCGGGGACCGCGCTGGGAATCATGGCGCTCGTACCACTGGCACGGAAATTCGCACGGAAAGTGAGCCTGACATGAGTCTGCGTTTCGGGTACGGCACCAACGGGCTCACCGATCTCCGGCTCGACGACGCGCTCGCGCTCCTCGCCGATCTCGGCTACGACGGTGTCGGGCTCACTCTCGACCATATGCATCTCGATCCGATGGCTCCCGACCTCGCCGCCCGCACCCGGCGTGTCGCCCGGCGGCTGGGCGAGCTGGGGCTCAGTGTCACCGTCGAGACCGGTGCGCGCTATGTGCTCGATCCGCGCCGCAAGCACGGGCCCACACTGCTCGACGCCGAGCCCGAGGGCCGCGCCGCCCGCACCGGGCTGCTGCTGACGGCCGTTCAGGTCGCCGCCGACCTCGGCGCGCACGCCGTGCACTGCTTCAGCGGTGTCACTCCGCCGGGCACCGACACCGACACCGCCTGGAAGCGGCTCGAAGAGTCGCTGACACCTGTTGTCGACGCCGCCGAGCACGCCGACATCCCGCTCGCCGTCGAGCCCGAGCCCGGCCATCTCCTCTCGGACCTCGCCGGTTTCCACCAGCTCAGACACCTTCTCGGCGATCCCGATCCGCTCGGCCTCACTCTCGACATAGGCCACTGCCAGTGCCTGGAGCCCGCGCCGCCCGCCGACTGCATCCGTGAGGCCGCGCCCTGGCTGCGCCATGTACAGATCGAGGACATGCGGCGCGGAGTGCACGAGCATCTGCCTTTCGGCGACGGCGAGATCGACTTCCCGCCGGTGCTCGCCGCGCTGGCCGCCACCGGCTACGAGGGCCTGACCGTGGTCGAACTGCCGCGCCACTCCCACGCGGGCCCCGAACTCGCCCGTACCTCCATGGACTTCCTCCGTACGAAGGGAGCAGCATGACCTCGAACCAGCCGCCGACCCGCGAGGACCTGGCTCCCGGTCTGGACGCCGCCGCCCGGGCGTGGCTCGACACCGCCCTGGCCGAGGCCTCCGACGCGGCCGAGGACGCCGGGCGCACCGGAGAGAGCGACAACGTTGCCGTCACTCCCGCCGTCGCGCCCTGGGAGCTGCGCTTCGCCGCCGCCGGACGCCACTGCGGCCAGGAGCACGCCGACTCCGTACGCGTCCTGCTCCTCCAGCGGGCCCGCGCCGGCCTCGCCGTCCTCACCCGGCTCTACCACCAGGGCACCGCCGCCGAACGCCGCGCCGTGCTGCTCGCCCTGCCCCACCGCGTCACAGGACCCGGCGCGCTGCCGCTGATCGAGGACGCCCTGCGGACCAATGACACCCGGCTGGTCGCCGCCGCCGTCGGTCCGTACGCCGCCGCCCATCTCGACTCCCACGGCTGGCGGCACGCCATCCTCAAATGCCTCTTCACCGAAGTGCCCGTCACCGCCGTCGACGGCCTGGAAAGACGCGCCCACGGAGACGCCGAACTGGCCCGTATGCTCGCCGACTTCGCGGCCGAGCGCACCGCGGCCGGCCGTCCCGTACCCGCCGACCTGCACCACGCGCTGAATCTGACCGGCGAGGAGTCCTGATGCGCATCTTCGACCCCCACATCCATATGACCTCCCGCACCACGGACGACTACCAGGCGATGTACGCCTCCGGTGTGCGCGCCCTGGTCGAGCCGTCCTTCTGGCTGGGCCAGCCCCGTACCTCTCCGGCGAGCTTCTTCGACTACTTCGACGCGCTCCTCGGCTGGGAGCCGTTCCGCGCCGCCCAGTACGGCATCGCCCACCACTGCACGCTCGCCCTCAACCCCAAAGAGGCGAACGATCCGCGCTGCGCGCCCGTGCTGGACGCCCTGCCGCGCTATCTCGTCAAGGACGGTGTCGTCGCCGTCGGCGAGATCGGCTACGACTCCATGACTCCGGCCGAGGACACCGCGCTCGCCGCACAGCTCCAGCTCGCCGCCGACCACCAACTGCCCGCGCTGGTCCACACTCCGCACCGCGACAAGCTGTCCGGTCTGCGCCGCACCGTCGACGTCGTACGGGAATCCGCGCTCGACCCGGAGTGGGTCCTGTTCGACCATCTCAACGAGACGACCGTCAAGGACGCTGCGGAGAGCGGGAGTTGGCTGGGCTTCTCCATCTATCCCGACACCAAGATGGACGAGGACCGGATGGTCGCCGTCCTCAAGGCCCATGGCACCGACAAGGTGCTCGTCAACTCGGCCGCGGACTGGGGCAAGAGCGATCCGCTCAAGACCCGCAAGGTCGCGGACGCGATGCTCGCCGCCGGTTTCGGCGAGGACGACGTGGACAAGGTCCTGTGGCGCAATCCCGTCGCCTTCTACGGGCTCAGCGGGAGACTCCAGCTCGACGTCCCCGCGCCGGAGGCCCTCCACGAGGGCAACTCCATTCTCCGCGGCGGGGAGTGATCCCATGCGCTTCCGCCATCCCGACGGCTCCACCATTCATCTCTCGTACTGCACCAATGTCCATCCCGCCGAGAACCTCGAAGGCGTACTCGCCCAACTGCGCGACCACTGCGAGCCGGTACGCAAACGGCTCGGCCGCGACCGTCTCGGCATCGGCCTCTGGCTCGCCAAGGGCGCCGCCCAGGCCCTGATCAACGATCCGGCCGCGCTGCGCGGACTCCGTGCCGAGCTGGACCGGCGCGGCCTCGAAGTCGTCACGCTCAACGGCTTCCCGTACGAGGGATTCGGCGCCGAAGAGGTCAAGTACCGTGTCTACAAGCCGGACTGGGCCGATCCCGAGCGGCTCGCCCACACCAGCGATCTGGCCAGGCTGCTGGCCGCGCTGCTGCCGGACGATGTCACCGAGGGCTCCGTCTCCACACTCCCGCTCGCCTGGCGCACCGCCTTCGACGCCACCGCGGCCGGTGCCGCCCGCACCGCGCTGACCACGCTCGCCGAACGGCTCGACGCGCTGGAGGAGCTGACCGGCAAGTCCATCAGGATCGCCCTGGAACCGGAGCCCGGCTGCACCGTCGAGACCACCGCCGACGCGATCGGCCCGCTCACGGAGATCGGCAGCGACCGGATCGGCATCTGTATCGACACCTGCCATCTCGCCACCTCCTTCGAGGATCCGGCCACCGCCCTGGGCGCGCTGGAGGCCGCGGGCGTCGTCATTCCCAAGGCCCAGCTCTCCGCCGCGCTGCACGCCGAGAACCCGCATCTGCCGGAGGTACGGGAGGCCCTCGGCGCGTTCGCCGAGCCGCGCTTCCTCCACCAGACCCGTACGCGCACCGCCGCCGGGCTGCGCGGCACCGACGATCTGGACGAGGCACTCGGCGGCGAGGCGCTGCCCGACGGCGCTCCCTGGCGCGCGCACTTCCATGTCCCGCTGCACGCGCCGCCCGCGCCGCCGCTCACCTCCACGCTTCCCGTGCTCCAGGACGCCCTGACCAGGCTGATCGGCGGCGCCGCGCCGCGGACCCGCCATCTGGAGGTCGAGACCTATACCTGGCAGGCCCTCCCGGTCCAGCTGCGTCCGCGCTCGCGCGGACAGCTCGCCGAGGGCATCGCCGCCGAACTCACCCTGGCCCGCGACCTGTTGGTCGACCTCGGCCTGAAGGAGCTGCCATGACCGAGACCTCGGCCGCACCGCCGGCCGGCACCGCCGCCGAAGCCCCGGCCCCGGAGTCGGCCCCGGTCCCGAAACCAACGCCGCTGCTGGTGCTGGATGTCGTCGGGCTCACGCCTCAACTCCTCGCGCACATGCCGAACTTGCGCAAGCTGGCCGGCACCGGCTCGCAGGCCCCGCTGAGTACGGTGCTGCCCGCCGTCACCTGTAGCGCGCAGTCCACCTTCCTCACCGGCGCGCTCCCCGCCGAACACGGCATTGTCGGCAACGGCTGGTACTTCCGCGAGCTGGGCGACGTACTGCTCTGGCGCCAGCACAACGGTCTGGTCTCCGGCGACAAGCTCTGGGACGCCGCCCGCCGTGTCCATCCCGGCTATACGGTCGCCAATATCTGCTGGTGGTACGCGATGGGCGCGGACACCGACTACACCGTCACGCCGCGCCCGGTCTACTACGCCGACGGCCGCAAGGAGCCCGACTGCTACACCCGTCCGCCGGCGCTGCACGACGAACTCACCGAGAAGCTCGGCACGTTCCCGCTCTTCCACTTCTGGGGCCCGGGCGCCGACCTCGTCTCCTCCCAGTGGATCATCGACGCCACCCGTCACATCATCCGCACCCGTACACCCGATCTGGCGCTCTGCTATCTGCCGCATCTCGACTACGACCTCCAGCGCTACGGTCCCGACGACCCGCGCTCCCACCGCGCGGCGGCCGAGCTGGACACCGCGATGGCACCGCTCCTGGCCGACGCCAGGGACGAGGGCCGTACCGTCGTCGCGCTCTCCGAGTACGGCATCACCCGGGTCTCCCGGGCCGTCGACATCAACCGGGCGCTGCGCAGGGCCGGGCTGCTGGAGGTCCACACCCAGGACGGCATGGAGTATCTCGATCCGATGGCCTCCCGGGCCTTCGCCGTCTCCGACCACCAGCTCGCCCATGTCTATGTGCGCCGTCCCGAGGATCTCGACGCGACCCGTGAGGCACTCCAGGACCTGCCCGGTATCGACGAGATCCTGGACGACGAGGGCAAGAAGGCGCACGGTCTCGACCATCCGCGCTCGGGCGAACTGGTCGCCATCGCCGAAGCCGACGCGTGGTTCACGTACTACTACTGGCTGGACGACGACCGGGCGCCGGACTTCGCCCAGCTTGTCGAGATCCACCGCAAGCCGGGATACGACCCGGTCGAGCTCTTCATGGATCCGCTCGATCCGTACGTCAAGCTCAAGGCGGCCAAGGCGATCGCCCGCAAGAAGCTCGGTATGCGCTACCGGCTCGCGGGCGCGC
>NZ_FMDK01001092.1 GCF_900091995.1 Streptomyces sp. MnatMP-M17 | reverse complement strand
GTACGGCAGGTCTGCTCGGGCATCAGCACCCGCAGCCGGGCGAGCCGCTCGGGCGACAGCCCCGCCAACGTCTGCTCGGAGTCGTGGCCGGTCCCGGAGTCCTCGCCGAGCCCGAGGTCCTCCCCGATGGTGCGGATCAGCTCCGCGCAGTCCAGCGGGACCGCCGTGTGCGGGAGGCCGAGCCGCCGCAGCGACTCGGCGACCGCGGGCTTCCCCACCTTCCCGAGGATCAGGTCGGTGGCGACGTTGTCGCTGACGCCGATCATCAGCACGGCCAGGTCGAACCAGGACATCGTCACGTCGTGGCGGAATGTCGCCAGGCCGTACGAACCGGGTGCCGGGGGCCCCGGCGGTACGGTGATCCGCTCGCCGAGGTCGAGTTCGCCGGCCGCGCCCTGGCGGGCGAGTTCCACCGCCACGGGAACCTTGAACACGGACGCCGAGACCACGCGCTCGTCGGCGCCGATGCCCACCTGCCGGGTGCCGTCGAGATCCGCCGCGTGGAGCCGGACCTGGACGCCCGCCCCGGCCGCGCGGGCGTTGATCGTCTCGATCAGTTCCGACGACTGATCGGATTCGGTGGTCATGAGATGGCGCTCCCGTCTCTCCGCCTTCGCGATCAGCGCCGCCGTGTCGAGGCGAGAGGCGCCTTCCGCGCTGATGTCCCATCCTGGACATCCGGTGACGGAGCGGGTTCGTGGAGTTCCACAAACCTCCGGGAGGTTTTCGGGCGGCCCGGACCAATGGCGTTTCCGCGCGCTTTCCTCCGGGGGCGTCCTTCTGTCACCCGCCCGCCGGAGAGGCCCTACGGGGTGTCAGCCGGCGCCGGACGGACCGGGGCCGGGTGCAGCCGGAGTTGCAGCATCGCCGCGAACCGTTCGCCCGGATCGTCGAGGTTGATCCCGCCGACCTCGGCGAGCCGGCGCAGGCGGTACCGGAAGGTGTTGGGATGCACATACGCCGCCGCCGAGGCCGCGGCCACGTCGCCGAACGCGTCCAGCCAGCACCGCAGCGTGTGGACCAGCTGCGACTGGTGCCGGGCGTCGTAGTCGAGCAGGCGGGCCACGGGCCCGGTCGCCACCTCGCCGCGCGAGGCCACGAGATCGGCGAGGTCCAGCATGAGCGCCTCGATGTGTACGTCCTCCGACGTGGCGACGCGCCGCGCTCCCGCGTTCGTGAGCAGTACCCGCAGCGCCCTCTTCGCGCCGTCGCGCGAGCGGCTGAGCCCGGTGCCGTCGAGGGCCGGCGGGCCGATGCCGATCGCCGCCGCCACCCGGTGCCCGGTGCGCTCCAGGAACGTCGAGGCGACGCGGACCGACCGTTCCTGGATGTCCGCTTCATTCCCCGGCATCGGCACGATGCCGAAGGCGACATCGCCCACGAGCGCCACGGCCGAACGCGCCTGGACCGCGCTCAGATGCATGGCCAGCGCGTCCGCGACCCGCTGGCGGTCCGTGATCCTGCGCAGATCGTCCTCCGCCGAGGGATCCCCGTCCGAGTCGCCGGACAGGCCCAGGGCCAGGACGATCGCGGGCTGCCCCTGGAGACCGAGCCGGGCGATCGCCTCCGGTGCTCCCGTACCGCCCTCAAGCGCCGTGCTCACCAGGTCGGCCCGCAGCCGGCGCTCGACATCGGCGCCCGCGCGCAGCCGCAGCATATGGAGCGCGACCAGCTTGCCCGCGTCGATCAGTGCCTGCGTGCGCTCCTCGGACAGCGGGCCCGGCACAGCAGCCCAGATCGAGCCGAGGATCTCGTCGCCGGCCCGCACCGCGAGTGCCACCCGTGGGACGGTCACCATCTCGTCGTGCATCAGATCGACATCGACATAGACGGGCGTGTGGTCGCGGTGGAGCCGCTCGAAGACGCCGTCGCGGGCCAGGCCCCGGGTGAACCGCTCCGGCACCTGGCGGCCCAGGATCGTCTCCACACGGGACTGGTCGGCCTCGTCCTGGCGGCCGGAGAAGGCGAGCACCCGCGAGCTGCGGTCCTCGATGGTCACGGGCGCGTCCAGCAGCGCGGCCACCGCGTTGGCCAGCGCGAACAGATCGCCCGACGGCATCCCGCCGAGCGTCTGCGGCGAGACGTCGCCGATGTCGCCCTCCACCAGCAGGGTTCTCAGCATGGCGGCGATCTGCGCCCATGAGGCGCCACGGGTGAGCCCGAGCAGGGCGACGCCCGCCGCGCCCGCCGCCCGCCGTACTTCCGTGGTCGGGACGAACGGCGACCGGACGACGAGCGCCGCCGCGCCCTTGCGGCCGAGGTCGTGCAGGAGGCGTACGACGTCGTCCGGATCGTGGACGCCCACGCCCAGTACGACGGCCTGCGCGGGGAACTCCGACTCGTCGAGCGGATCGTGGATGACCACGCCGCCGAGCGGTCGGCTTGTGCTCCGGCCGCCCGCGATCGGCTCCAGCAGCAAGTCCCCGAGGTCTTCGAGCACGCGCGCCAGGCTCGTCTGCGCCCTGCCGGGCAGCGGTGTCAGCATCGCCCGAGGATAGTCCCGGCCGCCTCGGGCCCGTTCGTCCGGTACGACAGGATTCCCCGCCGAATTCGTCCGGAGCTACGAACCCAGCCACACCTTCGTGGTGGTGACGGCCGCCAGCAGATCCGGGACCGGCGCGACACCGAGACCGGGCCCCGTGGGCACCGGCAGATGGCCGTCCTTCAGGACGAACGGCTCCGTGATGTCGGTCCGGTAGAACCGGTCCGACGCCGAGGTGTCGCCCGGCAGTGTGAACCCGGGCAGTGAGGCCAGCGCGACATTGGCCGCCCGCCCGAGCCCGGTCTCGATCATGCCGCCGCACCACACGGGGATCCCGTGCGCCGCGCACACGTCGTGCACCCGCCGGGCCTCCAGATAGCCGCCGACCCGGCCGGGCTTGATGTTCACGATGGCGCAGGCGCCGAGCGTGATCGCGTCGGCCGCCGAGCGCGCGGACACGATCGACTCGTCCAGACAGATGGGCGTACGGACGCGGCGGGCCAGTTCGGCGTGGCCCAGGATGTCCTCCTCGTCCAGCGGCTGCTCGATCAGGAGAAGCCCGAACGGATCGAGACGCGCGAGCACCGGCGCGTCCGCCAGGGTGTACGCGGTGTTGGCGTCGACCTGGAGCAGTACGTCGTCGCCGAAGCGCTCCCGTACCGCGCGCACCGGCTCCACGTCCCAGCCGGGTTCGATCTTCAGCTTGATCCGCACATAGCCCTCGTCGAGATAGCCGCCGACGACGTCCAGGAGCTGAGGGACCGAGTCCATGATGCCGACCGAGACGCCACAGGGCACGGAGTCGCGGGTGGACCCGAGCGCCCGCGCGAACGACTGGCCGTGCGCGCGGAGTTCGGCGTCGAGTACGGCCATCTCCAGGGCGGCCTTGGCCATCCGGTGGCCCTTGTACCCGGCCAGCAGCGGCGCGACCTTGTGCGCGGTGACGTCGTCGGCCGCCAGCAGGGCGGGCACCAGGAAGTTCCGCAGGACATGCTCGGCGCCGTCGACGTACTCCGAGGAGTAGACGGGCCCCGCCATGGCGCCGCACTTGCCCCAGCCCTCGCCCGTCGGCGTCACCACGCGTACGAGCAGCAGTTCCCGTACGTCCTGGGTACCGAACGACGTACGGAACGGTGCCACCAACGGCATCCGCACACGCAGGAGTTCCACACCATCGAGTTTCACGAGGACCGCTCCCTTGAGACCACGTACCAGCCGGCACGATCGAATCCGACGACCTGGGCTTCCGCCGCCATCAGGTCGCTCAGCACCTCTCGCAGCGCGAGGCGCCACATCTGGCTCCGGCCCGGGTCCCTGCGCCGGAGTGCCTCGATGTCGGGCGGCACGGCTACCAGGACGACGGGACCGCCCGGCGAGCCCGTCAGCGGGCCTCCGTCGGGCGCGACCGACAGGGCGAGCGCCGCGCCGTGCTCCCGCAGAGCGGTGGCGTCGGCCGGGACGGGCCTGCCGAGAGAGGCGGCGGACACGGCGGGGGGGGGGGGGGCCCC
>NZ_FMDK01001093.1 GCF_900091995.1 Streptomyces sp. MnatMP-M17 | reverse complement strand
CAGCCGCGGCGGCAGCGGCGCCGGCGGCGGATTGAGCGAGCCCACGGGAGTTACCTTGCCCACCGCGCGGAAGCCCCAGTCCAGCAGCGATCTGGCCTCCTCGTAGACCTCGTGCACGCCGCCCCACTGCGGGTTCATGACGGTGACCAGAATGGTCCGGCCGCCGCGCTTGGCCGCCGCGATCAAGGTGTAGCCGGCCTCCGAGGTGTAGCCGTTCTTGATACCGATCAGCCCCGGATACTCCTCGACGCCGTCCTCACCGGTGAGCAGCCGGTTGGTGTTGACGATGCCGAACGTGCTTCCGTAGCCCGGGAACTGGGCGTCGACGGTCGAGCTGTACTCGACGAACTCGGGCAGCGTCAGGCCCGTACGGCCGAAGACCGCCAGATCGAATGCGGAGGACACCTGCCCGTCGGCGTCATAGCCGTCCGGGGACACCACATGGGTGTCGTACGCGCCCAGCAGCTTCGCCTTCACCCGCATCTGCTTGACCGTCGCCTCCCAGCCGCCGTTCATCTCGGCGAGCGCGTGCACCGCGTCATTGCCCGAGCTGAGGAAGACACCGCGCCACAGGTCCTCCACCGCGTACGTCTCGCCCGCGACGACGCCCACCTCACTGCTGCCCTCGCCGACATCGTCCAGCTCGGCCTCGGTGACCTCGTGTTCGCCGTCCTTGGGGAGATGAGGCAGCGCGGTGACGGCGAACAGTGTCTTCAGGGTGCTGGCCGGAGGCAGCGGACGGTGTGCCTCGTGCCCGGCGAGCACATCACCCGTACGGGCATCGGCGACCAGCCAGGACAGCGCGGAGACACTGGGCGGCGCCGGAGTGCCGCGCTTGGGCCGCACCTGTGTGCCCGAGCGGTACAGAGTGCCTTCGACGGCGCCCGCGGGAGCGGCCGGGGCGGCGGGGACCACCGAGGAGCGCTTCGAGGGACGCGGCGAGCGGCTTGGCGAAGGAGACGCGGAAGACGCTGAGGACGCGGTGGGCGACGGGGAGGAGGAGGCGCGTGACGCGGCGGGAGACGCTGGAGAGGCCGAGGACGCAGGAGACGCCGAGGCTGTGGCGGCGCCCGGCAGGCCCTCGGCCCGTACGGAGGGTTCGGTTCGGGAATCCGCGGCGGCCGGTGCGGGCGCGGGCGAAAGGACCAGCAAACCGGTGGCGAAGGCCACCGTCGCGGAGAACGCGGAGCGCGTCACGGATCTGGTGATCATTCCGCCACGGTAGGAACGGACCGCGCCCGGCGCATCGCCGCATGAGCCGACCGGCCGTATCCCCGCCCTCGGCCGGGGCCCGAACACCATGAGCGTTCAACGACCTCCAGGCACCCGATCGGGTGACGCCGGGTCCTGCCCGGGGTGCCACGCCGGATCGGGAGCCCGGTCGGGCATCCGCTCGGTGCCGATCACATCGAGCAGCCTGAGCTTGTCCGCGGCGGCGGTCCCGGGCGCGGCGGAGTAGGCCGAGACACGGAGATCGCACCCCGGAACGGTGAGCGTGTCGCAGTCCAGCGTCAGCTGTCCGACATCGGGATGGTGGACGGTCCTGACCCCCGTGTCATGGAAACCGGCGATACGGGAGTTCCACAGCCCGGCGAACCGGCCGCTGACGCGCCGTAGCTCGCCGATGAGAAACCGCAGCCGTACATCGGTGGGATAGTGCGCCGTGGCGGCCCTGAGGTCGGCGACGAGGGCCGCCTCGAACCGCGCCTCCTGCTCCTCGGTCTGGCTGATTCTGGTGGGCAGACCTCTGAAGTGCTGCCAGACGGCATTGCGGTCGCGCCCGGGGAGCGCCGACGGGTTCCCGAGGAGCGCGGCCCAGAGCGGATTCCAGGTGATCAGGTTCCAGGCCGCGTCATGGACACCGACCGGAGTTCCCGTGAGCCGGCCGAGCAGCCGCCGCACACTGGGCGGCACGGCCTCCGGAACGCGTCCGAGACCTGGTGGTGACTGTCCGGCGAGCAGGAAGAGATGTCTGCGCTCGTCCTCCGACAGCCGTAGGGCGCGCGCCAGCGAGGCGAGGACCTGGACGGAGGGCGATGTGGCCCGCCCTTCCTCCAGCCGCACCAGATAGTCCACCGACAGTCCGGTGAGCCGGGCCAGCTCCTCGTGCCGCAGCCCGCCCGCCTCGCGGTTCCCGCCCGCGGGCAGCCCGGCCTCGGCCGGTGCGATGCGTTCACGCCAGCGCTGCAGAGCCGTGCCCAGCTCTCCGTGTCGGGTCATACGGTCAGTATCAGCGCGCCTGTCGGCCCTCGCCCGACAGCGCTGCGCCCGGTCTTTCCGAGGAGAGCGCCTGAAGAGAGCGCCCGAGAAGAGCGCCCGGGGCGAGCGTCAGATGTCCAGAGCCGTCTCGATCCGCTTGAGGCCATGGCGGGCCAGCGCCAGGTTCGCGCGGGCGCGGTCGAGCGCGATGTACAGAAAGAGCGAGCCGCGGCTGGCGGCGAGCGGGCGGATCAGGTGGTACTGCTTGCCGAGAGTGATCAGGATGTCCTCGACGGCATCGTCCATGTCCAGTGCGGCGAGGGTGCGCGCCTTCGCGCGTACCACCTCGGTGTTGCCCGCGGCGGCGACCTCCAGATCGAGGCCACGGCCTCCGCCCAGGGTGCCGAGCGACATACCGCTCTCGTAGTCGACCAGTGCCACGCCGAGGGCGCCGTCGATGGTCATGGCCTCTTTGAGCGCGGTTTCCAGGTTCATGGCGTGGTCCTTTTCCTCAAGTTCTTCGAGTTCTTCAGGTTCTTCAAGCCGACGGCGGTCGCCCGTTCTTGGCGGAAAGCCAAGGGATCAAAGGCGTCAAGATCGGTCACTAAAGCGCAAGTTGCGGTCTAGGATACTGATGGATGTGGCTCAAAATGAAGGGGTACACGTGTCAGTGATCGAAGCGTCCCTTTCCCGGCTTCTGGGGACTCCCGGTGTCACGGGAGCCGCGCTGGTGGACGCGGTCACCGGGCTCACCTACTGCGTGGTCGGAGACGCGCTGGAGACCGGGGACGGCGTGGGGACGGCCGAGCTGGTGGCCGTGATCACCGACCGGGTGGGACAGGCCGGAGCCGGGAGCGAACTGGAGAGCGTGGTCGTGACGACCGCGCGCCGCTATCACGTGATCCAGTCCGTACGGCGCACCGGCGATCCACTGCTTCTGGTCGCCGCGCTGGACCGCGGCCGTACCAATCTCGCGCTGGCGATGCGGCAGCTCGACGCTCACGCGGCGGGAGTGCTGGCATGACCGGCGGCCCGGACGGCCACGACGGTCACGGTTCGCCACAGGAAGGCGCGTCGCCCCGGAATGTTCCCGCGCTGCTGCTGCGGCTCCAACGGGAGGGATTCAGCGGGACGGTGACGGTCTCCGCGTCGCCGGGTGGCACGATCCATCTGCGGGACGGGCTGATCGGTGCGATCGAGACGCCGGGAACGCCGTCGGCCGAGTCCGTCCTGCTGAAGTCGGGCCGTATCGACGACGCGGGCTGGGCGGCCGGGCTGACCGCCGTCCGGCACGGTGACGATCATGCGGCTGCGCTGGTCGGGCAGGGCCTGATCGGCGCCGCCGAACTGGAAATACTCTGTGTGGCAACGGTTTTCGAGGGCGCGTTCGCGATGTCCCTGGCCCGGCCCGAAGGCTGGGAGGTGGGCGCGGTCGCGCCGGCTGTTCTCGCTCCGCGCGGTATCGAGCCGCGGACCGTCGCGGAGGAGACGACGCGCCGGCTGGCGCTCGTCTCCCGGCTGTGGGGTTCGCCC
>NZ_FMDK01001094.1 GCF_900091995.1 Streptomyces sp. MnatMP-M17 | reverse complement strand
GCGGGCGGATCGCCGTCCCAGACCTCGGCGACGAGCGTTCCGACCGGCACCGTACGTCCGGGCCGCAGCGCGAGGACCGTCAGCAGCGCACGCAGCCGCGCGCCGCCGAGGGCGACGGCCGTGCCGTCGTCGTGCAGTGCCCGAGTGGTGCCGAGAACGCGGTAGCGCATCCGCCCATTGTCCGTGACGCCGCCGAGCCGGTCGCCCCACGCCCCGGTTCGCATGCCCATGTGGCGATTCGTACGTCCCGTGCCTCCGGTCCGGAACTCAGACCGGTCGGCGAGACGTTTCCGATGCGGCAGCCATGGCGACCCGGCAGCCACCACAAAGCCGTACGAGCGGTACGGTCGGGCAGGCCCGACCGCCGACACCACCCTCCCGGGGAGCCCCGCCCATGACCACCGCCACCTCACGCCACAGCGACCGGCGGATCTCCCCGGTCTTCCTGGGCATCGCCGCCGTCACGGCCGTCGCGGCCTGGGCCGTCTGGACGGACTTCGCGGCGGACGTCCGGATCGCCGTCTTCCTGTTCGTCACGGGCGCCTGGATCGTCTCGCTCTGTCTGCACGAGTACGCGCACGCACGCACCGCGCTGCACGGCGGCGACATCACGATCGGCGCGAAGGGATATTTGACGCTCAATCCACTCAAATACACCCATGGCATGCTGAGCATCGTCCTGCCGGTGATCTTTGTGATCATGGGCGGCATCGGTCTGCCGGGCGGAGCGGTCTTCATCGAGCGGAACCGTATCCAGGGCCGCTGGAAGCACAGCCTGATCTCCGCGGCGGGCCCGCTCACGAACGTACTGTTCGCGATCGTCTGCACCGCGCCGTTCTGGTTCGACGGCCTCTCCGGGATGCCGGACGGCTTCCGCTACGCGCTCGGCTTCCTCGCACTGCTCCAGGTCACCGCGGCGATCCTGAACTTTCTGCCGGTGCCGGGACTGGACGGTTACGGCGTGATCGAGCCCTGGCTGTCGTACCGGATCCGCCGCCAGGTCGAGCCGTACGCGCCGTTCGGGCTGCTCGCCGTCTTCGTGATCATCCTGATCCCGGGCGTGAACGCGGTCTTCTTCGACGCGATCGACGCGATCCTGGGCGGTCTCGGCGTGAGCAATCTGGACACGTACTGCGGCCGGAACCTCTTCACCTTCTGGGAGTCCCGGAACGAGTTCGTCTGCGGCTCGGCCGGCCTGTAACGCTCAGCCCGGCCCGTAACGCTCAGCTCGCGGCGCCCCGGGAAGCCTCCGCGACCGACGCCGCCCGCTCGAACTTCGCCCTGCGCAAGTAGTACCAGCCCATATTGGACGAGAGTCCGGCGAGCAGCACCCAGACGATGCCGAGCCAGTTTCCCTGGACGAACGAGACCACGGCCGCGACGACGGCCAGGACGCAGACGACAAGGGCGTAGAGAGCGAGGCGGGGCATGGGGGTCGGCTCCTGTCTGGGTTTTCCGTACGAGCTGGCGGTACGCGCCCCAGTGTCCCCCATGCCCGACAAGGGCCGGACGACCGGTCAGACGTCCGTCACTCGCAGCCCGGCGTGTGCCTTGTAACGGCGGTTGACCGAGATCAGATTGGCCACCAGCGACTCCACCTGGTGCGCGTTGCGCAGCCGGCCCGCGAAGACTCCGCGCATGCCCGGGATACGGCCCGCCAGCGCCTGCACGACATCCGTGTCCGCGCGCGCCTCGCCCAGTACCATCACATCGGTGTCGATCCGCTCGACGTCCGGATCCTGGAGCAGCACGGCGGAGAGATGGTGGAACGCCGCCGTCACCCGGGACTCCGGCAGCAGGGCGGCGGCCTGCTCGGCCGCGCTGCCCTCCTCGGGCGTGATGGCGTACGCGCCCTTCTTGTCGAAGCCGAGCGGATTGACGCAGTCGACGACGAGCTTGCCCGCCAGCTCGTCCTTGAGGCCCTCCAGCGTCTTCGCGTGCCCTTCCCACGGCACGGCGACGATCACCACATCGCTGCGCCGCGCGCACTCGGCGTTGTCGGCTCCCTCGATCCCTTCGGCACCGATGGCGACGAGTCCGGCCGCCGCCGACTCAGCGCGCTCGGCCACCCGGGATCCGATGATCACTTTCTGTCCGGCCCTCGCCAGCCGATAGGCGAGGCCACGGCCCTGGTCCCCGGTGCCGCCGAGCACTCCGACGACAAGCCCGGTGACGTCCGGGAGGTCCCAGGGATCCTTGGCGGGCGCGGGGACTGTGGGCTTGGGAGCGCCGGAGGAGGTGCTGCCGCTGTTCGTTGAAGTCATGTCGCCTGAAGTCATATCGCCGACCCTACTGGGCGGTAAAAGGTCACGTTCGGGTGAGCTGTCGGCTATCGGCCGCGCCGCCCGCCGGACTCCGGCAGGATGCGGGCCCATGGATGCCGTACGCGTCGCACTGCTGCGTGAGGTCCTCGCCGGTACGGAGTGGCCGGCCGCGGCCCGCCGGTTCGCGGGAGCCCTGCGCTCCTCCGTCGTACCACAGGGCGGCGGGCTGCTGCTGGTCGGGACGGAGGAGTACGAGCCCTGGCATCTCGCGGCGCATCTCGTGGACGAGGCGGCGTGGTCCGGACAGCCGGAGCTGAATCCCACGCTGGTACGGCACCGGGTACGGCCGGAGGATCCGGCGCATCTCGCCGTCGGACTGGGACGGCTCGAAGCGGCGGGCCGTGGCGAGACACTGCTCGTCGTGGCACCGCGCCGGCCGGACGACGGACTGCTGGAACGGGTGCACGACGCGCGGCGGGCCGGCGCGACGGTGCTCTCGCTGGACGGCGGTGACGCGGAGGTGCACGGGCTGGCCCACGACGCCCTGACGGTGGGCGGGCCGGACGCGGCGCAGGGCGTGGACCTCGACACCGTGCAGCACCTGGTGAGCGCGGCGGCCGGCGAGAACAGCCTGCCGACCGCACGCGGACGGCGCCGCTTCCGGGACCGGCTGTCCTGGCTGGCGGACCAGCTCACGGCACCGCCGCCGGCGCGGTGGTGAGGTCTCGGAGTCGTAAAATCCGCTTGCCACCTTCCTCCACCGGCACGGAACATGGCCGCTCGTGACCAAAAAGCTCGGCGCGATCCTGCCGGATCTCTCTCCTCTGCGTTCCTCCCGCGATTTCCGGCTGCTCTGGGTGCAAGGGCTGGTGACGACCGTCGGCAGCTTCATGGCGATGATCGCGCTGCCGCTCCAGATCAAGGATCTGACCGGCTCACCGTTCGCCGTCGGCGCGATGGGCCTGGTGGAACTCGTTCCGCTGATCGTCTTCGGGCTGTACGGAGGCGCCCTCGCCGACGCCGTCGACCGGCGCAAGGTCATCCTGCTCACCGAGGCGGGACTCGGGCTGCTGGCCGCCGTGCTGCTGCTGAACGCGCTGCTGCCGCGGCCGATGCTCTGGCCGCTGTATGTCGTCGCCGGCGGAGTGTCCGCACTGGCCGGGCTCCAGCGTCCGGCGCTGGACTCGATGATGGCCAGGATCGTGCCGCACGACCAGCTCACCGCCGCCGCGGCGCTCAACGCGGTGCGCTGGCAGGTCGGCTCGATCGCGGGCCCTTCGCTGGCCGGGCTCGTCGTCGCGTACGCCGGTCACGCGACGGCGTACGGGCTCACGATCGTGACGTTCGCCGTCTCCGTACTGCTCTGTACGCGGCTGTCGGCGGCGCCCGCCGCGCACGACGCGGAGAAGCCGTCCCTGCGTGGCATAGCGGAGGGCGCGCGGTACGCGTGGAGCAGACCGGTGCTGCTGGGGACGTACGCGATCGATCTGGCCGCGATGTTCTTCGCCTTCCCGAACACGATCTTCCCGTTCCTCGCGGACGAGTTGCACGCCGAATGGTCGCTCGGGCTGATGTACGCGGCGGGCTCGGTCGGTTCGGCACTGCTCGCCCTGACCAGCGGCTGGACCTCACGGGTGCGGCGGCACGGGCTCTTCGTGGTGTTCGGCGCGGCGGGCTGGGGGCTGGCGATCACGGCCGCGGGATGGTTCACGGACATCTGGCTGGTGCTGGTGTGCCTGGCGTTCGCGGGCGCGGGCGACATGCTCAGCGGACTGGGCCGCTCGACCATCTGGAACCAGACGATCCCGGAGGAGCTGCGCGGCCGGCTCGCGGGGATCGAGGTGCTCTCGTACAGCGTCGGGCCCCAGCTGGGCCAGGTACGGGCGGGCGCGATGGCGGGCTGGACGGGCACCCGCCCGGCGATCTGGGGCGGCGGGCTGGCGTGTGTGGCCTCGGTGGGCCTGCTGGCGGCGGTCCTGCCGAAGCTGGTGACGTACGACGCGACGACGGACGAGGATGCGCGACGCCGCCGAGCGGCGAAGGAGCCGCTACAGGAACCGGCCTCGGCCCCGACCTCGGCTCCAGCCCCGACCTCGCCGAGCTGACGCCCAGGCGCCGCGACCGCCCTGCCATGCCGTGTCGGCGGCGGGGACGGTCGCGGC
>NZ_FMDK01001095.1 GCF_900091995.1 Streptomyces sp. MnatMP-M17 | reverse complement strand
GCCCGCCCCCCCCCCCCGTACGGACGCGAGCCTCTCCGGCGGCCTGTCGGCGACCGTACTCGCGCTGGACACGGCACACGCCGAGGAGCGGATGCTGCTGCGCGCCGATCTCGCCGACGAGCCCGCGGAGAGCCTGCTGGACGGGCTGACGGACGGGCTGACGGACGGACCGTCGGACGGGCCGGTACGGGAGGACGCGTCACCCGAGCCCGGGAACCGCACCGGGATCGCGCTGCCCGACGACACCCGCCGGCTCGGCCTCGACGTTCGGATCACGGCCGGGAAGGGCGCGTCGCCGTCCGGGCTCGCCGCCGCCCTCCTGGTGGTGGTCGAGGACCGCTACGGCATCCCGTACCGGCTCAGCGCCGGACAAGTGCCCGTCGACGGGCGGCTCCACCGGGCCACCGTCGATCTCGACCGGACCGCCTCCCGCACCCACAGCGCCCCCGCCGGACCGCTCCGCGTGACGGGACTGCGGCTCGGCGGGACGGCCCCGGTCCAGGCATCCGAGCAACACCGGCTGACCGTCGAGCGGTTGCTCGCCACAGCGGCTGAGGACGACGCGAGCCCGGCATCCGAGAACGGGAGGACTGAGCCCGTGCTCGTGCGCGTACCGGACGAGGTGCGCTGGCGCGGCAGCGCCACGGTGACAGAGGGCACCGGGGAGAGCGCGCCGAACTCCCTGGAACCGACCGCGTACACATCGCCTTCGGCCACGGCGCCGCTGACCGTCACGTACCCGACAGGGCAGGCGTACCAAGGCTCGGGCGACTTCGCCGTACGGCTCGATGTCGTGGGCGCCGCCGCCCCGGAGCGGATCGCGGCCGTCGCCACCGACGCCTTCCTCCGCGCCACCGGAGCCGGCCGAGGGGACAGCGTCGATCTGACGCTGGCGGGCGAGCAGGTGCGGGTGACCATCGTGAAGACGGTACGAGAGCTGCCCACGACCGGAACAACGGCGGACACCGAGACGGGCCGGGCCCCGGAGGCGAACACCGAGGCGGACGCGGGCGCAGGCACGGGCGTCGACACGCGCGTGACCAGCCAGAACGGCGGTGCCCTGCTCATCGACCTGCGGACCGTCAACGCCGCCCTCGCCGCCCGGACCGACCGCTCCCTCGCGCCCACCGAGTGGTGGCTGAGCACCGCTCCCGGCGCCGCCGCGCAGGTCGCCTCCGCACTCCGCGACCGCTCCGACGGAGCCGAGCCCGCTCGGGTGCTCGTACGCGACGAGACGGCGGCGGCACTGCTCGGCGATCCGCTCGGCGAAGGGCCGCGCTCGGCGCTGATCGCCGTCGCGCCGGTCGCCATCGCGCTCTCCGCCATGGGATTCGCGGTCGGCGCCGCCGGTTCCCTGCGCGAGCGGACCGCCGAACTCGCCGTCCTGCGCGCCCTCGGAGCGCCCCGACGCGGCCTCGCCCGGCTGGTCGTGACGGAACAAGGCGTGCTGATCGGCATCGGTCTGGCCGTCGGAGCGGCGCTCGGGATCCTGCTGACGCGGGCGCTCGTACCGCTGACCGTGCTGACCTCAGGGGCGGCCCGGCCCGTGCCCCAGGTGCTCGTGGAACTCCCGCTGCTCCGGGTGGCCCTGTTCCTCGCGGGTGTCGCCGCCGTGCCGCTGCTGATCACCGCCGTCCTCGCCGCCCGGCGCGGCGCCGGCCTCCCGGCCGCGCTCCGTCAGCAGGGGGACCACTGACATGACCCGTACCCGTACGCGTATCCGTGCCCATCTCCGTACCCACAGCTCGGCCCAGGCCCAGGCCCCGAAGGCGGGCAGCAGCCGCGCCGTCGCGCCATGGGTACGCACCCGGCTGCGCACCGCGCCCGGGGCCGCCGTCGCCTTCGGGGCGCTCGTCCTGCTCACGGCCTTCCTCGCCGCCGCGTTCCCCAGGGCCGTCGACGCGTACGAGACCGACGGGCTGCGCCGCGAGATCACCGGCACGCCCGTCACCGACACCGTGCTGCGACTGAACGCTCCTCAGGCGGGCCTGGAGATCCCGGAGCCCCAACGGGTCGAAGCGATGCGGCCCGACGCGCTCGAAGCCGTGTACCGGCAGACGGTGGTGAGCCTGCCGGGTCCGCTGCGGGTGGACCTCGCCGAGTCCGCGTACGGAGTACGCACCGGCGAGCCCTTGACCGGCACGGACGACTGGCTTCCGCGCCCCGACGGGATCGCGCCACGGTTCACGCTGGCCACACAGTCGGAGCTGGCCGCCCACGCCACCGTACGGAGCGGACGCCTGCCGTCCGCGGGCCAGGGAGCGGACGCGCGCACGAAAGAGGTGGAGGCCGCCGTCACCACGGCGACCGCCCGTGAGCTGCAGCTGCGCGTCGGCTCCGTACTCCGTCTGAGCGACCGCTACGGGACTCAGGCCCTCTCCGTACGGATCACGGGCCTGGTCGAACCTCGCCGCCCCAGCGGAAGTTACTGGTCCGCGGAACCGCTCCTGCGCGTCCCGGGCCTGGCCGCCCTGCCGTCCCGGCCACCGATGTTCCGCTGGGAGGCGGGACTGCTGCTGGCGCCCGAGGCCGCACCCGCGCTCCTCGGCACCCGTACGGATTCGGAGAAGTACTGGCGCTTCGCTCCCGCCACCGGAGAGCTGACCGCCGCGGACGCCCCGGAGCTCGGGCGGCGGATCGCTTCCCTCGAAAGCGGCCCCGATCTGCTGCGGATGCGGGAGATCGCGGGCGGGAACGCGGTCGTGGAGACCGGCCTCGGCACGGTCGTCGGCTCCCACCTCGCCACGCGCGAGGCGATCTCACGGATCGTCGTCGTCGCGGCCTTCGGGATCGGCACCGTCGCAGCCGTCGCCCTCGCGATGGCCGGCGGTCTGATCGCCGCGGGCCGCGCCGCC
>NZ_FMDK01001098.1 GCF_900091995.1 Streptomyces sp. MnatMP-M17 | reverse complement strand
CGGCCGGCCGCCGTGCAGCGGCCGTACGTCGGCGAGTACGAGCCGCTCGGC
The DNA here is from genome assembly GCF_900091995.1 of Streptomyces sp. MnatMP-M17. GTDB lineage: Bacteria > Actinomycetota > Actinomycetes > Streptomycetales > Streptomycetaceae > Streptomyces. Next base: position 1,152 of record NZ_FMDK01001098.1, on the reverse strand, counting down.
CCCGGCGTCCACGGGCGCGGCCAGAGTCGGATCGTGGGTGAGGATGCTCTGCTGGAGGAGTTGGAGATCGCGCGAGGGCTCCAGTCCGTACTCCTCGACCAGCGCGCGCCGTACACGGGTGAACACACTGAGGGCCTCGGCCTGCCGGCCGCAGCGGTACAGGGCGAGCATCAGCTGTCTGCACAGCCGCTCCCGCAGCGGTTCCGCGGCGACGAGTGAGACCAGCTCGCCCAGCACACCCTGATGGCGCCCGCACAACAGTTCGGCCTCGAAGCGGTCCTCCATGACATCCAGCCGGAGCTGACTCAGCGCGGTCAACTCCGGCCAGGCCACGCCGTGTTCGGCGAGATCGGCCAGGGCGGGCCCGCGCCACTCGGCGAGGGCCTCACGCAGCAGCCGCGCCGCCTGCTCGGCATCGCCCGCGAGCAGCCGGGACCGGCCCTCGGCGACCTGCCGGTCGAAACGGTTCACGTCGAGCCGCTCGGGATCGACACGCAGTATGTATCCGGGTGCCTGGGTGAGCAGCTCGGGACGGTAGCCACGCTCGGGACCGTGATGGCCGGGCGGTTCGGAGAGCACGGCCCGCAGGCCCCATACGGCGTTCTGCACGATCTTCCTGGCGGTCGCCGGCAGCTCCTCCTCCGGCCACAGGGCGGCCAGCATCTCGCTGGTGGCCACCACGCGGTTCGCCCGGAGCAGCAACAGCCCCAGCGCCGCACGCTGTTTGAAGCCTCCCAGCGGTACGGCCTCGTTCTGCGACGACACCTCTAACGGACCCAGAATCCTGAACTCCACGCTTGTCCCCTCATGGGTAAAGTGTGCGCTGATTCGACGAGTACGGAGGCCGTACTGCCACGGCCCGGTCTGTAGTGGTCGGATTGGGGGTGTCGATGACGGTCCCGCCCTCCGGACGTACAGGACCGTGTACGGCGGATCCTGGTTGACCGTCCCGGATTCGGTCTGATGCAGCCGGCCTCGGTCCGGCCTCGCACGGAGCGGTCCAAAAGCTCTTCTGGCCTCGGCTTTCTTTACACCGTTGTAAATTTTTCCGATCACTGCGCCGGGATGCCCGGCAAGATCCAAACGAGAGGCCCTAGGGCGTGTTTCGAAAGTAGCGCCGTCCGCCCGGAGGGCGGGGCCTGCGGCGTCCGG
>NZ_FMDK01001099.1 GCF_900091995.1 Streptomyces sp. MnatMP-M17 | reverse complement strand
GTCTTTCGTTTGGATCAGGCTGGGTGAGGGAGCGCCCGCCGCGGGAGCGGCTGATGTCACCGCGGGCACGCGAGCCCGGCAAGATCCAAACGAGAGGCCCTGGGTGACGCAACGACCGTGGCCTGCGGGCCGGTTGTGCCGGAGGTCTGGTCCTGTGGCAGATGGTGGCGGTGTGGACAGGCAACGGTCATGGAGGTCAAACTCGCCTCGGCCCTCGCGCGGGGAATCGGGAAGGACTCATAACGGAGGCGCGATGTTGAGGCATGCGGTGCAACGTGTTTCTGTCATTGTCATGAGCATGGCGACAATGCCCATGCCGGCCACGGCCGCCCCGGCCCAGGCCGACGAGTGCCACACGTGGGGCCGCACCCTGTCCGACGGCATGTCGGACTCCGACCCGACCCGGCTGCAGATCCGGGTGGCCGGGCATGTCGACCCACGGCGAGATCCTCTCCGCCGACGGCGACTTCGGCCCTGGCCACCACGACCACAACGATCACACCCACGTGGACGGACGTACCGGCCGCTCCTGGGCCGCGCCCAATCGCGGCGTCTGACCGGCAAGTCCCCACGCGCACAGCGGTCCTGACGCGCCGCTTCCACACTCTCTTCCCCACTTTCGAGTAGGAGTGCCCTGATGTCGTCCCGCACCCCCTGGCGCGCCCGCGCCGGAACGGTCCTGCTGGCGGTGCTCGCCAGTATCGGCGCGTTCGCCGTCCCCGGCCGCGCCCTGGCCGATTCCCCGCCCGAGAGCCGGCGGACCGTCACCTACCACGGCTACCGCATCGAGGTGCCCGCCGAATGGGAGGTGGTCGATCTGGCCGAGAACCCGCGCGCCTGCCTCCGGTTCGACAGACCCGCCGTCTACCTGGGCGAGCCCGCGGACCAGAACGACTGCCCCTCCGGAGTCGTCGGCCGTACGGCGGGCATCGTCGTGGAGCCCATCACCGCCCGCTCCGCGGGCCAGGTGATGGCGGCGACCGCGCGGACCCAGCGCGGCAAGGCCACCGCCCCGGCCGCCGTGTCCAGCAACGACACCATCCAGATCGCGGTCGAGGACGCCGGCGTCCTCGTGACCGCCGCCCACACCCCGCAAACCGAGAGCCTGGTGCGCGGCGTTCTCGCCTCGGCCGGCCTCACCAAGGGCGCCGAGCGTACCGAGCTGCCCCGCGCGGCCCAGCGGTCCGACGCCACCCTCCTGGCCGCGGCCGGGCCGCAACCGGGCAGCTACCTGGGCAAGGGCTTCGACGCCTGTACCGCGCCCTCGCAAGCCGCCATGAACGCCTGGCAGGCGAGCTCGCCGTACAGCGCGGTCGGCGTCTACATCAGTGGCTCCTTCCGGGGCTGCGCCCAGCCGAATCTGACGGCGAGCTGGGTGACCGCCCAGACCAGCAACGGATGGCGTCTGTTCCCCATCGACGTCGGCCGCCAGGCACCGTGCACCAGCTACTCGCTGAAGATTTCCACCGATCCGGCCACGGCCAAGTCCCAGGGTGTCACCGCCGCGGCCGGCGCCATCACCGCCGCGTCGAACCTCGGTATCCCGGCGGGCAGCGCCATCTACAGCGACATCGAGGCGTACACCTCCACGGCCTCCTGCAAGGCGGCCGTGCTGTCGTACCTGTCCGGCTGGACCGAGCGGCTGCACAGCAGCGGCTATCTGTCGGGCCTCTACTCCAGCGCCGCCTCCGGTATCAAGGACGCCGCCGGCGAGTACAACAACGGCGCCTACACGCGGGTCGACCACCTTTTCTACGCGTGGTGGAACGGCGCCGCCGACACCAACACCGGTTCCTACGTGCCGTCCACGTACTGGTCCAGCCACCAGCGGATCCACCAGTACGCGGGTGAGGTCACGGAGTCCTACGGCGGCTACTCGATCACCATCGATCGCGACTACCTGGACGTGGGCAACGGCACCCCGCCCCCGGCCAGTTGTACCGGGGCGAACTTCAACTTCACCGCGTACACCGCCGTCCAGAGCGGCTCGTCCGGAGACCAGGTCAAGGCGGCCCAGTGCCTGCTCAAGGCCGCCGGCTTCGACCCGGGCACCCCGGACGGGATCTTCGGGCCCGCCACCACCACCGCCGCCCGGAACTTCCAGACCAGCAAGGGGCTCACGGCGGACGGTGTGGTCGGCGCGAAGACCTGGACGGCTCTGCTGTCCCGCGGATCCACCCCGGTCATCCAGAACGGCTCGACGGGAGAGGCCGTCACCCGGCTCCAGCGCGCCCTGACCGCCGCGCTCGGGCGGACGGTGGCCATCGACGGCGCCTTCGGCTCGGGCACCGCCCAGGCCGTACGCGACTACCAGTCCTCGCGCGGGCTGGGCGCCGACGGCATCGTCGGCCCGGCCACCTGGGCCGCCCTTCAGTCGGGGAAGTGAGCAGGGGAGTGAGGCAGGAAAACGTGAGACGACTCGCGCGCATCATCACGCTGTTCACCGCGATGGCGGGCCTGCTCCTCGGACTGGGCGTCCCCGCGCACGCATTCCCACAGGCCGCGTTCCCGCCGGCGAGCAGCGGCAGCCGGGGCTCCGACGTCGTCGCGCTGCAGTACCTGCTCGCCGCGCACGGCCGCTCCGTGGCGGTGGACGGCGTCTTCAGCTCGGGCACGCGGAGCGCCGTGGTGGGCTTCCAGCAGTCCAAGGGCCTGGTCGCGGACGGCATCGTCGGCCCCGCCACGTGGGGCGCGCTCGCCATCACCGTACGACAGGGCGACAACGGGCTGGCGGTGACAGCCGTTCAGTCGCTGCTCAATGCCAAGCGGGCCGCCGGCCTCTCGGCCGACGGGGCCTTCGGACCCGCCACCAACTCCGCCGTCCGCACCTTCCAGTCCCATGCGGGAATCGGCGCGGACGGCGTCGTCGGGCCGGCCACCTGGCAGAACCTGCTGTGGCACTACGAGAACATCAACTTCGGCGCCGGCTCGATGTGCGCACAGAGCCCCGACGGCAACGCAAACGCCCACTGGGCGACAGCCGGTGCCGTCGGTCAGCTGGAGGCCGCCGCCGCGACGTTCGCCACCACCGGGAACGGCCGACTGCCGGTCGGCGACGCGGGCTTCGAGCACGGCGGGGACATACCCGGCCACGCCAGCCACGAGGTCGGGACGGACATCGACGTGTGGCCGGTCCGCACCGACTCGGCACAGTGCACCGCGGGGCGTATCACCTGGCAGTCGAGCACCTACGACCGCGCGGCCACCCGCAGGCTCGTACAGGAGATCCGGGCGAAGGCCCCCGGCCACGTCGAGCTGATTTTCTTCAACGATCCGCAGCTGATCTCGGAAGGACTGACCACGAGCTACCCGAACCACGACAACCACCTGCACATCCGCTACCGATAGCCGGCCGGCCGCGGGCCCGGGGGCCTCGCCCGCGGAC
>NZ_FMDK01001221.1 GCF_900091995.1 Streptomyces sp. MnatMP-M17 | reverse complement strand
GATCTCCGCCTGGGCCGAGGCAGCCCTGCTGCGCGCCGCGTTGACCTGGCCGGTCAGCCGGGCGAGGCCCTCGCGCCGGTCGGCGATCGCCCGTGCGGCGTCCTTGAGCCTGCGCTCCTCCGCCGCCAGCTCGCGTTCCAGCTCGGCGCGGTGCGCGACGGTGTCCTCCCGCGCGTGCTCCGCCGCCTCCAGCGCGGCCTCCAGCTCCGCCTCCTGCTCACGGATCCGGGCCGCCTCGCGCTCCATGTCCTCGGGATCGCGCCCACGCGGCTCCTCCGTGGGCGCCGTGGTCGCGCTCTTCACCCGGGCGTCGGCCAGCGAGACCGTACCGCGCACCCGCTCCGCGAGCTGGGACAGCTCGTACCAGGTCTGCTGGGCCCGCTGGAGCCGTGGTGCCAGCCGCCGTACCTCCTCCTCCAGCTCCGCCTCCCGTGTGAGCGCCGCTCTGAGCCTGCGCTCCGCGTCCTCCTTGCGCTGCTTCAGCTCGGCCTCGTCCGCGATCTCCGTACGGAGCGCCTCGCGCAGCCGCACCAGATCGTCGGCGAGCAGCCGCAGCCGCGCGTCGCGCAGATCGGCCTGTATGACGGCGGCCCTGCGGGCGACCGCGGCCTGCCGCCCGAGCGGTTTGAGCTGACGGCGCAGCTCGTCGGTGAGGTCCTGGACCCTGGCGAGATTCGCCTGCATCGCGTCCAGCTTCCGCAGCGCCTTCTCCTTGCGCTTGCGGTGCTTGAGAACACCGGCCGCCTCCTCGATAAAGGCCCGGCGCCCGGTCGGATCGGCGTGCAGTACGGAGTCGAGCTGGCCCTGTCCGACGATCACATGCATCTCACGGCCGATACCGGAGTCGGAGAGCAGTTCCTGGATGTCCAGCAGCCGGCAGGTGTCGCCGTTGAGCTGGTACTCACTGCCTCCGTTGCGGAACATGATCCGCGTGATCGTGACTTCCGCGTAGTCGATGGGCAGCGCACCGTCGGAATTGTCGATGGTGAGCGAGACCTCCGCGCGCCCGAGCGGCGGCCGGCCGGTCGTCCCGGCGAAGATCACATCTTCCATCTTGCCGCCGCGCAGCGACTTGGCCCCCTGCTCGCCCATGACCCAGGAGAGCGCGTCCACCACATTGGACTTGCCGGAGCCGTTCGGCCCGACGACACAGGTGATTCCGGGCTCGAAGCGCAGCGTCGTGGCGGAGGCGAAGGATTTGAACCCGCGCAGGGTCATGGCCTTGAGATGCACGCCGCTGGACTCTACCCCGCCCCGATCGTCCGCTGCCGGTTTCACCGCGGAACGCGCAGGGCACATCAGACGTTAAGAAAGTCGTTGCGGCGCCAACCATGGTTCGTACAGCGGAAGATGGAAAGAAAGAAGGGACGCCGAAGCGTCCCTTGCATATTCTTGCGAGAGTGTTTCTCACCCGACCCCGAGGGGGCTGTCGTCAGGTGAGCGCGGGCTCCGCCTGGTGAACATCAATGTCGATGCCGTCGAGCAGCGACTCTCGAGGGTGCTGTGCGACGGCGTCGTTCAGCGCGTCGTTCTCGGACTGAATCCGTACGAGTTCGGATTCGAGGTCCTGTACGCGCTGCTGAAGCCGTCGCATCTCGGCGAGGAGTCGCGGGTCGGAACCGCCGACATAACCGAGAAGCGCCTTTGCCATGATGGATGGTCCTCCACACTGAGTGACCGACCGGATGCGGTGTGGGTCGTGAGGGAAATCGCACCCGCGGTGCCTGGCAGTGCTTGTTCTTCACTGCGGTTCTTTACTGCCAAACAGCTGAGGTGCGCGGGGATTCCAGACTCTCACCAAAAAGTTTGACGGTCAACACGATCACAGCCCGTGCCGACGGGCCGCCCGGGGCACACGGCCGCGGCATGCGCGGCACCGGCTCTCCCGCGGCGCCCGGAGGGCTGGGGGATCATCGTTAATCGGGCAGCCTGACACGGTCCGCCGTTCTTGGCAACCACCAGGTCATCGCGGGCTTGGGCGGGCGCCCCGGGCCTGTGGAGGGCTCGCGGACGGCTCCTCGGAGCGGGACGCTCAGCGGATCGCGAAGCTCTCGTAGCCACCGCGCGGGGTGTCCCAGATCTCAGTCACTCCGTCTACGCGCCCGGGTGTGTCGGGCGAGCGCAGCCACTCCAGCAGACGGTGGCAATTCTCACGTGGTCCCTCGGCGACGATCTGGACCCGGCCGTCGTCCAGATTCACCGCGAAACCGCTGAGCCCACCGATCTCCAGCGCGTTCGCCCTGGTGAACCAGCGGAATCCCACTCCCTGTACCCGGCCGCGCACCCAGGCCGTCAGTCGTACCTCTTCGGTCACGCGCTCTGTCATGCGTTCTGTCATGCGCGTAAGCCAACCAGCCAATTGCTCACTAGCCCCGGCGGCCCCAGACGTCATGCCGTACAGTCCCGTCGCAATGAGCCTCACTCGAACGGGTGAGACACGTTGCCGTCGAGAAGCATGAGGAAGGCACAGCAGATGGGACGCCATCGACGCTCCGCCGCACCCGCCGCCGCGCCGGCGGCCAGGCCCGCCACCGAGGAGTACGACGGTACGGCGGCCCGGCACCGGGGCGCTCCGCGCAGGAAGGGACGGGTCGTCGCTCCCATCCGTACGGGCCTGCTGGGCGCCTCCGCGGCGATGGCCGTGGGCGCGGTCGCCGTGGCGTCCGGACTGCTGCCGGGCGGCGGCGTGTACACCGTGGGCGGCAGCGCTCCCGACGGGCAGATACGCACCGAGGGCGCTCCGGAGCTGGAGGAGCAGGGCGGCTCGTCCGCCGAGCCGACGCGCGAGGCTCCGGCCTCCCCCACCGCGTCCGCCGGACAGCCGAAGTCCGCCTCGAAGCAGGCCTCTCCCACCGGCGCCGCGAAGCCGTCCGGGGTGCCGAAGCAGCGCACGAAGACCACCGCGCCCGCGCCGCCGAAGACCGAGGCCGACGAGCCCGTGGAGCAGAGCGCCTCGCCGTTCGTCAGCCTGACTCCGGCGCCCGAGCAGACCACGGAACGCGCCGTCGCGACGCCCGCGGCGCCGACGTCCACCGCGGCGGCCGTGCTCGGTCTGGTCAACCAGGAGCGCGCGAAGGCCGGATGCGCGCCGGTACGGGCCGACGCGAGTCTGGGCGCGCTGGCGCAGGACTTCAGCGAGGACATGGCGGCGCGCGGCTTCTTCGACCACACCGATCCGGACGGCCGGACGCCCTGGGACCGCGCCGACACGGCGGGCGTCAAGGGCCTGGGCGGCGAGAACATAGCCCGCGGGCAGGCCACGGCCCAGGCGGTGATGGACTCCTGGATGAACAGCGAGGGCCATCGCGCGAACATACTGAACTGCGACTACACCAGGCTCGGCGTCGGTGTGCACAACGGCTCCGGCGGCCCTTGGTGGACACAGGACTTCGGCTTCTAGACCGCGTCCGGACGCCCGGGACTCCCAGGACGCCCGGGAAGTCACTAACCATCAGAAAGCGCCACCTGTCGGGTGGCGCTTTCGGTTGTAGGGTGACCGCCATGGACGGTCCCGCCTTCGATGCGTTCTCCCGGCAGTGCCCTTCGCGCTCCACGCTGGAGCATGCGACGGGCCGCTGGGGCGCTCTGACGCTCGGCGCCCTGTACGAGAGCGGCTGCCGCTTCAACGAACTGCGGCGGCGCGTCGACGGCGTGAGCGAGAAGATGCTCTCGCAGACGCTGCACGCCCTGGAGCGGGACGGTCTGGTGCGCCGTGACGCGCAGGCGGTCAATCCGCCGCGGGTGGACTACGAGCTGACACCGCTGGGACGGGAGATCGCCGGGCGGCTGCTCGGTCTCATCCGGCTGGTCGAGGAGCGTATGCCCGAGGTGCTAGCAGCCCGGGAGCGGTACGACACGCCGCGCGAGCGCTACGAAACGACGCGCGGCGGCCTCTGACAGCGCGGGCAGAAGTAGCTGGAACGGTTCATCCACGGCCGGCGGCGGATCGGCGTCCCGCACCGCCGGCACGGCTCGCCCTCACGTCCGTACGCGTCCAGCGACCGGTCGAAGTAACCCGATTCGCCGTTCACATTGACGTACAGACTGTCGAAGCTGGTGCCGCCGACCGCGAGCGCCTCGTTCATCACATCCCGTACATGACCGAGCAGCTCGGCGGAGCGCGGCCGGGTGAAGGTGGCCGTGGGCCGTTCGTAGTGGACCTTGGCGCGCCAGAGCGCCTCGTCAGCGTAGATATTGCCGACGCCGCTGATCAGTGACTGGTCGAGCAGTGCGCGCTTGACCGTGGTACGGCGCAGCCGCAGCGCGGTGTGGAAGTCGTCGTCCACGAAGGCCGGGTCGAGCGGATCCCTGGCGATATGCGCGATGACGTCCGGCAGTCCGTCGGGAGTGGTCTCGTGGAGCGAGAGACCGCCGAAGGTCCGCTGGTCGACGAAGCGCAGCTCCGTGCCGAGCGTGTCGGCGAAGCGGACACGGATCCGCAGATGCTTCTCGTCGGGCGCGTCCTGGGGCCGGACGAGAAGCTGGCCGCTCATCCCGAGATGGCCGAGGACAGCGGTGTCCGTGTCGGCGAGCGGCAGCCAGAGGTACTTGCCACGGCGGCGGGCCGGACC
>NZ_FMDK01001102.1 GCF_900091995.1 Streptomyces sp. MnatMP-M17 | reverse complement strand
GCGACCACTTCGGGGCGGAGCCGGTGTCGTCGGCGGGCCCGGCGGGCCTGGGCACGCTGGTGTCCTGGCCGTCGGACGGGGCGGATCCGGGCGAGGCCCAGCCCGGAGTGTCGTTCACGGTCGTCCACCTCGTGGATTGGTTGGGGGGCCGGCTCGGCGAGCCGGCGTTTCGACGGTGCCTGTCCGCGGAGCGGGGTGGCGGGCTGGCAGCCATCGTGCCACGCGTTGGCTCTGGGCGGGTCGGGGGCCGTATCTCCTTCTCACGTCCGTGCTTGCCTTCATTGTCCGTGCCGTAGCGGGCAGACTGAGCGGATGGTTGATCAGTACGCACAAACCCCGGTCGGCGCGGAGCCGTCCATGCTCCCCTCGATCCGCTGGGACGAGCCGCCGGAAGGGCCCGTGCTGGTGCTTCTCGACCAGACGAGACTTCCGGTCGAGGAGGCCGAGCTGGTCTGTACGGATGTGCCCGCGCTGGTACGGGCGATCCGGACGCTGGCGGTGCGGGGGGCGCCGCTGCTGGGTATCGCGGGCGCCTACGGTGTGGCGCTGGCCGCGCTGCGGGGCTATGACGTGGAGGACGCGGCGGCACAGCTCGCGCAGGCGCGGCCCACCGCGGTGAATCTCGGGTACGGAGTGCGGCGGGCGCGTGACGCGTACCGTTCGGTGGCCGAGAGCGGGGCCGGTCTGGAGCAGGCGGCTGCGGCCGCGCTCGCCGAGGCCAGGCTGCTGCACCGGGAGGATGCCGAGGCCAGCGCGCAGATGGCGGAGTTTGGGCTTACGCTCCTCGATGAACTGCTGCCGGGTGGCGGCCACCGGATTCTGACCCATTGCAACACCGGAGCGCTGGTCTCGGGCGGGGAGGGCACCGCGTTCGCCGTGGCACTGTCGGCCCACCGGGCCGGGCGGCTGCGGCGCCTGTGGGTGGACGAGACCCGTCCGCTCCTCCAGGGAGCCCGGCTGACGGCGTATGAGGCGGCTCGCAGCGGGATGGCGTACACATTGCTCACGGACAACGCGGCTGGTTCGCTGTTCGCGGCGGGGGAGGTGGACGCCGTTCTGGTCGGGGCCGACCGGATCGCCGCGGACGGCTCGGTGGCGAACAAGGTGGGGAGTTATCCGCTCGCCGTGCTGGCCAAGTACCACCATGTGCCGTTCGTCGTGGTCGCCCCCACCACGACGATCGACCTCGACACCCCGCACGGGGCGTCGATCGAGGTCGAGCAGCGATCGGCACAGGAAGTGACGGAGGTCACGGCGCCGCAGACCGCGGTGGCGGGAGTGGAGGCGGGGAGTGGGATGCCGGTGGCGCCGCTGGGAACGCAGGCGTACAACCCGGCCTTCGACATCACGCCCCCGGAACTGGTGACGGCGATCGTCACCGAAAAAGGCGCGCTGTCCCCGGTGACCGGGGCCGGAATCGCGGAGCTGTGTGTCAGGTCACGCCAAGGTAACGATGAGCTAATGGGATGATGTCGATATGAAGGGACGTGTCCTTGTCGTCGATGACGACACCGCACTGGCCGAGATGCTCGGGATTGTGCTGCGTGGTGAGGGTTTCGAGCCGTCGTTCGTAGCGGACGGTGACAAGGCACTTGCCGCTTTCCGGGAGACCAAGCCGGATCTGGTGCTGCTGGATCTCATGCTGCCCGGTCGGGACGGTATTGAGGTGTGCCGGCTCATCAGGGCCGAGTCCGGGGTTCCGATCGTCATGCTGACGGCCAAGAGCGACACGGTCGATGTGGTGGTGGGGCTGGAGTCGGGTGCCGACGACTACATCGTCAAGCCGTTCAAGCCCAAGGAGCTGGTGGCCCGTATCAGGGCGCGGCTGCGCAGGTCCGAGGAGCCGGCGCCGGAGCAGCTGGCGATAGGCGATCTTGTCATCGATGTGGCCGGTCACTCGGTGAAGCGGGACGGGCAGTCGATCGCCCTGACGCCGCTGGAGTTCGATCTGCTGGTCGCGCTGGCACGGAAGCCGTGGCAGGTGTTCACGCGTGAGGTGCTTCTGGAGCAGGTGTGGGGCTACCGGCACGCGGCGGACACCCGGCTGGTCAATGTGCATGTCCAGCGGTTGCGCTCCAAGGTCGAGAAGGACCCGGAGCGTCCGGAGATCGTGGTGACCGTCCGTGGTGTCGGTTACAAGGCAGGGCCGAGCTGACATGTCCGGCGGCAGCGCTGCTCCGAAGCCCGGGGAGCCGGGAGTCCGTGCGGGGCGCTCTGCCGGCCCGGGACGGGTGTTCTCGTGGTTCGGTCGGCTCTTCCAGAGCGGCCGGCTGCTCCAGGACGGCTCGCCGGGCGGACCGGTGCTGCGGCTGCTGGTGCGCTGGGTGAGACGGCCGCTGCTGCCCGCCGTACGGCTGTACCGGCGCAATATCCAGCTCCGGGTCGTCGCCGCCACGCTGCTGATGTCGCTCGGCGTGGTGCTGCTGCTCGGCTTCGTCGTCATCGGCCAGGTGCGCAACGGTCTGCTCGAAGCCAAGGAGAAGGCGGCCCAGAGTCAGGCGGCGGGCGGGTTCACCGTGGCGAAGGAGAAGGCGGACGCACCGGCCGCGCCCGGTGGCCGGGACGGCGACGGGACGAGCGGCAAGTCGGGCAGAAATTCCGTCAACTGGCGCTCCGACCTGGTCGAACAGCTCGCCAGCGGTGGCCCCGGTGCCTTCAATGTGGTGGCGCTGAGTCCCGAAGCGCAGAACGTGGTCTCCACCAACCGCGCGCCCCGGGTCTCGGGCGGAGTGGATTTCGCCAGCGTTCCCGCGGATCTGCGCTCCGCCGTGGCGCGCGGAACCGGACCGTACGAGACATACGCGCAGATCAGATATACCGGTGCGACCGAGGACCGGGAGCCGGAGCCGGGGCTGATCGTCGGCAAGCGGCTCAACGATGTCGACGGCAACGCGTACGAGCTGTACTACCTCTTCCCGCTGACCCAGGAGGAGCAGTCGCTCAATCTGGTCAAGGGCACGCTCGCCACGGCAGGGCTTTTTGTGGTCGTGCTGCTCGGGGCCATCGCCTGGCTGGTGGTGCGGCAGGTCGTCACACCCGTACGGATGGCCGCGGGCATCGCCGAGAGGCTCTCCACCGGCCGTCTTCAGGAGCGGATGAAGGTCACGGGCGAGGACGACATCGCCCGGCTCGGCGAGGCGTTCAACAAGATGGCGCAGAACCTCCAGCTCAAGATCCAGCAACTGGAGGAGCTGTCCAGGATGCAGCGGCGGTTCGTCTCCGACGTCTCGCACGAGCTGCGCACGCCTCTGACGACCGTGCGGATGGCCGCCGATGTCATCCATGAGGCACGCAGTGACTTCGATCCCGTGACGGCGCGCTCGGCCGAGCTGCTCGGTGATCAGCTCGACCGCTTCGAGTCGCTCCTGTCGGATCTGCTGGAGATCAGCCGTTTCGACGCGGGCGCGGCGGCGCTGGAGGCCGAGCCGATAGATCTGCGGGTTGTCGTACGGCGGGGGGTCGGCGGGG
>NZ_FMDK01001105.1 GCF_900091995.1 Streptomyces sp. MnatMP-M17 | reverse complement strand
CAGATCGGGCAGGCAGAGAAGTCGGCGCCGTCGAAGCAGGTGCGGCACACCAGGTGCGCGCACGGCGAGACGGGGTGGACGCTGCCGTGGGTACCGCACAGGACGCAGGGCTGCTCCGGGGCCTGGAGGAGCACCGCCAGGACGCGGTCGGTCCAGAAGGCGAGGGTGTCGGCTGGGACGGACTGCGGGAAGCGGCGGAAGAGGGGGGTGTGGTCGCGGTCGGCGCCGAGGTCGGCGTCGAGATGTGCCAGCAGCGCAGCGCCCGACGTCGCGAGTGCCGGCGAGGCGAGGGCGGCCAGGGCTTCGCGTAGCGACGCGGAGATGAGGTAGCCGCGGTCGATGAGGTCGCTTTCCAGCAGGGTGACGCCGGCAAGTACGTCGGGGGTGGTCGACGATGCGGAGTCGGGGAGGTAGACGGAGCCGCGGCGCTGGAGCAGTACCGCGTCCAGGCTGCGCTGGCTGCTCGCGGTGATGGTGGTCGCCGTGGTCGTCATGTGGTGGTGTTCCCCCTGAGTTCTTTCCGGCGTCGGGCCGGGGTCGGTGTGGCGTCGCCGGGATCGAGCGGCCGGCGCTGTCCTGACGAGGCGCCCGCGGCGGATCGGGCATGGAAAAGCGGGGCGGGAAGTGCGCGCGCTGGTGTCTATTCCAAGAGGTTGAGAAGGAAGCACGCTGCGGAGCCGCCCCGCGAGACCTGACGGTATCAACCGTGATGTCGCGGGCACATGGCATTTTCGTCCGCCCGGTGCAGGGGAGGCCGGAGGTCTCAACTTGGCGTGAGGTCCGGGCCGTCACCCGCACCGGATGACACATAAAACATACCTTGAGGGGAGGGGGTTGTCAACTCTCGACGACGAGCTGCCGGATCTCGTTTCGGGCGCCGCTGAGTACGGATCCGGTCACGCCGTCGTTTCGGGGGAGGCGAAGTCGGCCGGCGCCGGACCTGCCTCACCGGTGGTGTGCCAGTCCCACAGGGCCCAGGCGGCCTCGACGCTGCTGCACCACGCGGTTGCGCGTCCAGCGCGGCAGAGGTCGATGGTGGGCGAACAGCGGCAGGTGACACGGAACTTGCCCGCGTGGCGGGTCACGACGGCCTGGATGATCCGGCCTCGGTGGGCGCCGGCCTCGACGTCGAGCTGAGCGGCCGCATCGAGCTGCTCGCGGGTGACCACGACCAGCCGTTCCACATCGTCGACGAGTCCCCAGGTGTGCCCGTCTGCTTCCGTGCGGGTGGCCTCCGCCACCCAGCGGCCGAGCCGGTACACGTGGCCGACCGTGCCGGCTAGGACCTGTTCGGGGAAGTTCTGCACGACGAGGTCGCCGCGGTGCACCTGCGGAGCGTCGGCCAGGGCCCGGAGCGCGTCCGTATGGGCCTCGGCCGGCGTACGGTCCTTCGGTCGGGCGGCTTCGATGTGCCACACCCCTGGTGCCGGGGTATGGCTCATCAGCTCCCATTCGCCACGGCGGTCCTGGACGGCGACGATGTCGCCCTTCCGGAATCCGCCCCATATGGCCGGGCCGGGCATGCAGGATTCGGCGTCAGGGTGATCCCTCGTACCGCCTGGCGGTTCAGGGGAGGTCGAGTCCGGCATCTTCTTCCCTGACGCGAGCCCAGATGACCATTTCGTGCCGGTGTCCGGGCGTACACGGGGGCGGCGCCTCACCGGGGGCGAGATCGAAGTACGGGTGGCTCTGCCCGGGAGAGCACGGGCTCACCATGGCGCGGCGGCAGAACTTGCAGAAGGGCAGGCTGATGCGCAAGGGCACTCCTTTCGCTGAACGGGCGCTGCGCGAGGAAGGGTTAAGAGCGGGGCGGGCCGAGAGGCAGGCCCGCCCCGGGGGGTCACACAGACTTCAGCGCGTTGACCAGGACCCGGCCGAGGGTGACGGGGATCTCGCTGATCTCGCTGATGTCGATCCGGTGCGCACCGGGCAGGACGTCGGAACGCGGGTTCAGGCAGTACCAGAGGACATGCACGCCTGCGGCCTGGAGCCTGCGGACGAGGCGTCCGCCTCCACGCCGTTCCGCAGGCTCCCAGTGACCGTCGGAGACGATGACCAGGACGCGAGCCCCGACGGGGCGCGACAGGGCCAGCGCGCCGTCGAGGGCGTTGGCGGCCTCCGTGAAGCGGTGGTTGCCGTCGTTGGCGCTGAACTGGGTGACCTGGGTGGGTGGTTGCCCGGGCCGGACGATCGGGGTGACCGCCGTCCCGAAGGCCACCGTGGCCGCTGTGCCACCCACTTCCCGGGCTGCGTGGGCGAAGATCCACGAAGTGGAGGCGATGATCTCGGTGTAGGCGCCCATCGAGCCGGAGACGTCGACCGCGACCGCGACGGCCACCGGTGGTTCGTCGCTGTGCTTGCGCACGGTGGCGCGGAAGGGCCGGGCGGTCACGGGGTGGCCAAGGGAGCGCTGCGCGGTGGCGAGCATGGCGTCCCGGCCGGACAGGCGGCCAGGGGGAAGCGCTGACGCGACGCGCGTGCGGGCGGGCTCGCGGAACTGCGCCCTGCGCAGGGCGTGGCCCAGGCGGAGG
>NZ_FMDK01001108.1 GCF_900091995.1 Streptomyces sp. MnatMP-M17 | reverse complement strand
CGGCCGCGGGAGCGGTGGTGGCGGTGACCGGAGAGGCGGCCTTGGCGTCGGGCGGAGTGTCCTCCGCACCGCCGCCGCACGCGGTGAGGACGCCGCTCAGCAGCAGCGATCCCGCTGACAGCATGGACAGGACGGCTATCCGGAAAGGTCTGGGCATCGGGCAATTCAAGCCCGTCCGAGAGTGGAGGACAACCGAGGTCCGGGCCGGTGCGCAGCGCCTATCGGCATACCGTGCCCGCGGCGGGCACGGTGCCGTTCAGCAGATAGTTGTTCACGGCGCCCTGCACGCAAGGGTTTCCGCTGTCGTACGAGCCATGGCCCTGGCCGTGGTACGTGATCTCGACGCCGACGCCCTTGCCCAGCGCGTCGGACATCGCCTTGGCGCCCGCGTACGGCGTCGCCGGATCACCGGTGTTGCCGATGATCAGGATCGGCGCCGAGCCGGGCGCGCTGACGTCCGGGTGGACCCACTGACCGGGCACCGG
This sequence comes from Streptomyces sp. MnatMP-M17, assembly GCF_900091995.1. GTDB lineage: Bacteria > Actinomycetota > Actinomycetes > Streptomycetales > Streptomycetaceae > Streptomyces. The sequence goes on along the minus strand of NZ_FMDK01001108.1, from coordinate 5,151 downwards.
CCACTTGGAACAGCTCATCAGGCCCCAGCCCAGGAAGTCCCCGAAGACGGGCGACGCCTTGCGGAACTCCGGGAGCTTCGCCTTGGTCTGCTCCAGTGTGTAACGCTCCTTGGAGTCCACACAGTTGACGGCTGTGTTGGCCGCCTGGAGATTGCTGTACCTGCCGTACTCGTCGCGTCCGTTCATCGCATCGGACAGTGCGAGCAGCAGCGCGCCGTTGCCGCCGTCGGCCTCGTCCAGTCCTTGTTCCAGATACGGCCAGAACTGCTTCGAATAGAGCGCCTGGGCAATGCCGTTGGTGGCCTGCGTCTGTGTCAGCTTGCGGTTGCCGATGCCCGTGACCGGCTTCTTGTCGAGCCGGGCGAGCAGTCCGGTGATGAAGCCCTCGATCTGCTTCGGTGTGGTGCCGGGCAGCCGGCAGGCGGCGCCGCGCGCCACACAGTCCTTCTCGAAGTTGTCGAGGGCGAGCTGAAAGCCCTTCGTCTGGCCGAGCGAGCCCTGTTCGGTGTTCTGCGACGGGTCGACAACGGCGTCGAAGACCGCGCGGCCGACGGACTTCGGATACAGGTGGGCGTAGACGCCGCCGAGTTCGGTGCCGTACGAGATGCCGAAGTAGTACAGCTTCTTGTCGCCGAGTACCTTGCGCATCAGCTCCATGTCACGGGCGGCGTTGGTCGTACCGACATACGGGAGCGAGCTGCCGGAGCGTTTCTCGCAGGCCGCCGCGTAGGAGGCGAGCCCTTGGGTGAAGGTCTTCACCTCGGCGGCGTCGTCCGGTGTCGCGTCCTTGGCGTAGTACGCGTCGAGCTGCTTGTCGTCCTTGCACTCCACCGGGTCGCTGCGGCCGACACCGCGCGGATCGAAGCTGACGAGGTCGTAACGGGCCCGGAGCTTCTCGTAGTCCGAGGCGAAGGACGGCAGTCCGGTGATGCCGGAGCCGCCGGGACCGCCGAAGTTGAAGATGAGCGAGCCGATCCGCCGGGCCTTGTCGCGTGCCGGAGCACGGATGAGGGCCAGTTCGATGGTCTTACCGCCCGCTTTGGCGTAGTCGAGCGGGACCTTCATCGAGGCGCACCGCCACTGGGCGCCACCGGGCAGCGGGGACGGTGCCGTACCGCCGCCCTCGGCGGTCGAAGGAGTCGGGCATGCCGTCCAGTGCAGCCGCTGGGAGGCCAGGTTCTTGGGCACGGCCGTGCTGTTCGCGTTGCCGCCGTTGAAGCTGGTGCCGTCGGCAGGGCTCCCGATGCCGGAGCAACCGGTGGCGGTCAGCAGGGCGGCGGCGGTGACAGCGGCGAGTGCCCTGCCGCGCCGGGTGGTGGAGGTCGGCATGTGCCCATCGTGCGCTCCGGTGCAGCGGGCCGCGCGGGGCAGCGGCCATGCGAGTGGCGTCGGTGGCGGGACCGGGCTGTGGACAGGACCCGCGCGGGCAGGGCCTCGCAACGACGCCCTGCCCGCAACGACGCCCTAGAGCTCTCCTCGGCGGGTGAGATGGCTGAAGCACACCCAGCCCGGCAGCACCGGCAGCCACAGCGTCAGCAGCCGGTACAGCAGCACGGCCGGCGCGGCGATCTCCTTCGGCAGTCCGACCGCGATCAGTCCCAGCGTCAGCGCGCCCTCGATCGCGCCCACACCGCCCGGTGTCGGCGCCGCCGAGCCGAGCGCGCTGCCCGCCAGGAAGACCACCGCGATGCTCGCGTAGCTGAGCTGCTGGTTGCCGTTGTCGAACGCCCGGATCGAGGCGTCCAGACACATCACGAACACACAGGTCAGCAGCAGCATCCCGCCGATACCGGTGAGCAGCTTCATCGGCCGCTGGAGCACATCCAGCATGCGCGGCACCACACCGGCGAACAGCGAGCGCAGCCGCGTCACCACGAACTTCCGCAGGAACGGGATCGCGGTCACGACCAGCACCAGCACCGCCACCGTCAGCAGACCCGCGATGACCGTCCTGGACGGAGTGAGCGACGCCGACTTCTCCGTACCGGTCAGATAGCCGAAGGACAGCAGCAGCAGGATGTGCGAGCCGAGCCCGAAGAGCTGCGACGCGCCCACGCTCGCCACCGCGAGCCCCGGCCGTACGCCCGCGCGCTGGAGGAAGCGGGTGTTCAGCGCCACACCGCCGACCGCCGCCGGAGCGACGATCTTGACGAACGAACCGGCGACCTGCGCGGCGACCGTCTTACGGAACGGCACCCGTTCCGGTACGAAGCCCAGCAGGCTCATCGACGCCGCGACATAGCTGAGGAGCGAGAACGCCGCCGCGGCGGCCACCCAGCCCCAGTGCGCCTGGCTGACGACCGTGTTGAAGTCGAGCTGTGTCAACTGCGTGAGCAGGAAGTACGCGGCGATGGCGCCGGCGATGAAGCTGATGAGTGTACGGGGCTTGATCCGCTCAAGCCGGACCGGTTCGACCGGTGCCTGCGGTCTGATCAGCAGCACCTGCCGCCGCATCTGGGAGAGCAGATCCTCCTCGCGCGCCTCGTCGAGCGCGTCGTCTATCGCCCGCTTCTCGGCCTGCTTCTCCGCGCGCAGGGACCTCCGTACGGCCTTGCGGTCACCGTCCTCGGCGGCGATGTCCGCGGCTCGCGCGCGCTTGTTCGTCTCGGACGCCGCGAGCACGGCGTCGCGCTCGCGCTGCGACCGCTCACGGGCGAGCCGGCGCAGTGTCGCGCGCGTGGAGCGGCTCAGTGCGATCGGCTGGAGCAGCGGCAGACAGTCGGCGACGGCATCCGGGCCGATCACCTCCACGGCGGCGGCGACGGAGCGCTCCGCGCCCACCCGCAGGCCCATCGTCGTGAGGAGCTGCGCGGTGTCCATCCGCAGCACCAGATCGCCCGCCGCGATCTCACCGCCGCGCAGCTCCGCGAGGATCACCTTGCCCGAGCGGTCCACCACGAGCGCGTCACCGGTGAGCCTGCGGTGCGCGATACGGCGCGACTGGAGCGCCTTCACCTGGTGCCAGGCGTTCCGTACCAGCTCGTCGGTGATCGCCGAGTCCGGCAGCGAGTCCAGGGACCGCGCGCCCAGGTGCTCGTACACGAGCATGACGGCGTCGGGACCGAGCTCGGAGGTGGCGATCAGCTTCGGGGCGTTGGCGCCGGCGGCGATGGCCGCGTACGCGAGGAGCGCTTCCTGTTCGAGCGCCTGGCGCAGGGAAGGGATCGAGCTGCGGGTGGTGAAGGAGCGCAGGGTGAGCTGTCGCCAGACCCGGTAGAAGAAGCCCTGCGCCTGCTGTTCGCGGTCGACGACGGTGACATCGAGCGGCGGCCCGTCCTCCAGCGAGACCAGATACCGGCGGCCCCGGTCGCCCTGCTCTGCGGAGTCCGACGCCTCCTCGGCGCGCATCGCGCTGACCGGGCGGAAACCGACATGGCGTAGACCCGCCATCAAGTTCTGGCCGGTGGGCCGTACGTTGGGCGAGCCGACCGCGTAGAGCGTGCCGTACGCGATGCTCCAGCCGATCAGTACGGTCAGGGCGATCGAGAACGGAGTGGTGTAGCCGGCGACCAGCATCGCGAAGGCGTCGAGCAGCAGCACCACCCAGAGCACGACTCGCCAGCGTGGCCTGCGGGCCATGCCCACGGCCGTCATATAGGCGATGACGGGCGCGAGATAGCCATGGACGGGATCGGTGAGACCGGCGCCGAGCTGGGGCCGGGTCAGCGCGTCCTGGATGGACTCCGGCGCGGACCTGGCGACCCAGAGATCGGTGGCGAGTGTCACGCCGTGGGCCAGTACGGCGGCGAGGACGCCGTCCGCGATCCGCAGCCCGTCACGCTTGATCAGCCGCTCGATGGCGAACGCGACCGGGACGAGCAGCACGGCGATGCTGGAGACCAGTCCGGCGACCTTGACCATCAGGTCGGGCGCCTGGCCCGTGCCCTTGGAGATGTCCTGTTCCAGGCCGGTGGTGGTGCCGTGGGCGAAGGCGGAGAGTCCGAGGAGGAGGGCGATGCCCAGGACGCCGATCAGCAGCCGCAGCAGATCGGAGGGCCGGTGGACACGGGCCGCGAGGAGCAGTTCGTCGCCGGAGACGCGGTCGACGCGGGTGGCGCCGGTGTCGCAGTCGTCGGGCGGGAGGTCGTCGGGTGAGAGGGCCTCGGCCGCGATGTCTTTTCGCGGGAGGTCCTTGGACGGGACGGGCTCGGCCGCGAGGTCCTTGGACGGGAGGTCGTCGGGGCCGGTGGGCCGGTGTCCGCCGGCCTGAGGTCCTGCGGCCTGGGGCTCGGTGGTCACGCCGGCGCGGGCCCTCGGGGCTGCTTCCGGGCGCGGCTCAGCGGTGGAGGTGTCAGCCGTCGCAGTTGGCTGCACGGCCCGCTCCTCCACCGAATCCGTCTCTTCTTGATCTCGTATCACCAGTCACCGCCGGGACGATGGTGGCACGAGCCGACGACAGACGGGGGCATCAGGGTGCATTGCGGGGGCTCGGGGCGGGCGGAATGATCCTCTTTGTGGCCGTACGTACGCAGGGTGACCGGCCGGACGCGCTCCGGAACGGCCCGGTGGCGGGGCCGGCGGAGGTGTCGGTGGCGTGCGGCAGGATGGGCCGGATGAGGAACGACGAGGGTACGAGCGAGGGGAAGGACGCGGGAGCGGGCACGGGCCGGAGCGATGGGCCGGGAGAGCTGCCCGAGTACGCGGAGCGGGTGCTGGACGTCGCCGAGCTGATCCCGTCCGGCCGTGTGATGACCTACGGCGATGTCGCGGAGTGGCTCGGCGAGGGCGGCCCGCGACAGGTGGGCCGCGCCATGGCCCTCTACGGAGGTGCCGTGCCCTGGTGGCGGGTGGTCCGCTCGGACGGTGTGCTGCTTCCGGGACATGAGCTGACGGCCCTGGGCCACTACCGCGAGGAGGGCACACCGCTGCGCGAGGCCGCGCGGAGCGCCGAAGGGCATCTGCCGCGGCTGGACATGAAGCGGGCGCGCTGGGACGGCGAGGGCGCGGACGCCGGCGAGGTGGCTCACATATGACAGCTTCCGCCATTCGGCCCTGCGGCGGGATGCGCCACGGGCGTGCTGAGGACCACACGAACCGGACGAAGGCGTACACGACGGCGCGTGAACCGGCGCACGGCGGACTCTCCCGCGCGATGGAGCGGGCCGCGGCGCGGGCGGGAGCGCGGGCGCCGTCGCGGGTGGCGGACCGGCT
>NZ_FMDK01001111.1 GCF_900091995.1 Streptomyces sp. MnatMP-M17 | reverse complement strand
CCGGCTCGCCGCGCGGGCACCAGGGCGCGAGTCCCACCACTCCGCTGACCCGTTCGTGTCCCGCGACGGCCAGGGCGGCACGGCCTCCCATCGAGTGCCCGACGAGCACCACCGGGACCGGGCCCGCGAGCTGCTCCAGCTCGTCCAGCGCCCGGCGCGCGTCACGGGCCGCGTCGGCCCGCCCGCCGTTCCATCCCTGGTACCGGTAGCGCACCCGGCCCACCACCACGTCGTATCCGTCGGTGGCCCGCAGCACCGCCCAGGTGAAGGGCCACATCCGTACGCCCGGCGCGTTCACCCGGCCCGGTGGCCGCTCGCCCTTGGAGCGTCCGCCGTGCAGCACCAGAACGGCGGCGCGGGGCCGCGGTGAGGTCCTGTCCAGGACCAGGGCCGACTGAACGGCTGCTCGGCGCTGAACGGCTGCTCGCCGATCGCTCACGGACACGTGGAGGCCTTTCTTCCGACGGTCGGGACCCATGGCGGGCACCCTTCTTGCTGGTCGTACGGAACCGACCGTACGGACCGCTCGTACGGAGCCGCACGCTTCACCGGGCACTCGTACGGGGACTGCGGCACCCTTGACGCATGCCGGAAGTACCCGAAGTCGAAGCGCTGCGCGAGTTCCTCGACGGCCATCTCGTGGGCAAGGAGATCGTCCGCGTCCTGCCCTTGACGGTCAATGTCCTCAAGACCTATGATCCGCCGCTCTCCGCCCTGGAGGGCGCCACCGTCACCGCCATCGCCCGCCACGGCAAGTATCTCGACATCGTCGCGGCCGGTGCCGACGGCGGTGCGGAGCTCCATCTCGCCGTCCATCTCGCCCGGGCGGGCTGGCTCCGCTGGAAGGACTCGTTCCCGCCGCAGCCGCCCAGGCCCGGGAAGGGCCCGCTCGCGCTGCGGGTCGTCCTCGCCGGAGGAGACGGCTTCGATCTGACCGAGGCGGGCACCACCAAACGGCTCGCCGTCCATCTCGTCCGTGATCCGGCCGAGGTTCCCGGTATCGAACGGCTCGGGCCCGATCCGCTCGACGACTCCTTCGACCGGGACGCGTTCGCCCGGCTGCTCGCCGGTGAACGGCGGCAGATCAAGGGCGCGCTGAGGGACCAGCGTCTGATCGCCGGCATCGGCAACGCGTACAGCGACGAGATCCTGCATGCCGCGAAGATGTCCCCGTTCAAGCCGGTCAAGAATCTCTCCGAGGACGAGATCACCCTCCTCTACGAAGCGCTGCGCTCCACCTTGCGCGAGGCGATCGAGCGCTCGCGCGGAGTGGCGGCCGGGCGGCTCAAGGCGGAGAAGAAGAGCGGGCTGCGGGTGCACGGCCGCACCGGCGAGGCCTGTCCGGTCTGCGGTGACACCATCCGGGAGGTCTCCTTCAGCGACTCCTCGCTCCAGTACTGCCCGACCTGCCAGACCGGCGGCAAACCGCTCGCCGACCGCAGACTGTCCCGGCTGCTCAAGTAGGTCCCGCCCGCGCAGGCCGACCTGCTCGGACCTACTCGGACCCGCCCGCGCAAGCCCGCCCGCGCAAGCGCGCCCGCTCAGATCCCGCTCAGGTGGCGGGACGTGCCGTACGGTCATGCCCTCCGCCGATCGTCACCAGCCGGCGGCCGTCCGCGCTCCGTACCTCGAAGTGGTCGATCTCGTCGGGACGCAGCGCCGCTCCGCCTCGGGTGACCAGCGCCGTCCCGTCGTCGGCCCGCGCGGCCCACGTCGTCACGGTCTCCCGCGAACCGTCCGTCCCCACCGCGATCAGGGCGCAGACACCGGAGGCGCCCGGCCGCACCAGCTCAAGCCCGACATCCGTGCCCCAGCCCGTCTCCGCGGCCGTGACCACGGCCGCCGTGCCCGTCGCCGGGTCC
>NZ_FMDK01001113.1 GCF_900091995.1 Streptomyces sp. MnatMP-M17 | reverse complement strand
GAGCGGACCGGCCGGCGGTACCGCCGTGGGAACCGCCGCTGTCCGTGCCGTCGACGCCCTTCCCGTCGGCAGTCGTCCCGCCCGGCGCGGATCCTCCGCCGGCCGCCGCGCCTCCGCAGCCGGTGAGCAGCAGGCCGGAGGCCAGCAGCGCGGCGGCCAGCCGTGGCCCTCTGCGAACGGAACTGACAGACATACCGAGACCTTTCGTCGTACTTTCGACGCGCGTTCGTCGTGTGCTCGTCATGCGCTCAAACGTGGAACACGACGGGATGCCGATCAGGTTGCCTCCGCGGCGAAAAATCCCTGACCGGGCCGGCCCGGACCCGTCCGGCCGTTCCTGGAGACAACAGGCGTTCCTGGGAGTGACAGGGCCAGGCGGCGGCCATGTCCGATCGCTGCCGTTGATGTCATGGACAGCAGCGACAACCGCATCGGCGAGTACCTCCGCGCCCGGCGCAATCTGGTTCGGCCGGAGGACGCGGACTGCCGGGCGGTGGCCTCCGTCGCGTGCCGGGACTACGGTGCGAGGAGGTGGCGATGCCGGCCGGTATCAGCGCCGACTACTACCTCCGGCTGGAACAAGGTCGCGATCACCGGCCCTCACCGGAAGTCAGGGAGTCGCCAGTCTGCGAACCGTGGTCGGGCCCGATGCCGGCGATCCTCCTGACCGCTTCCGGCGGCCCGGCGACGCAAGAGAATCCGATCACCGACCCGATCACCGACCCGCCGAGCGGCGAAAAGGAGTAGCCCACGGCTCGCGTTCATCCGTCCGCGGCTGCCGCCGAGCTGAGGTCGTACGCGGACACCGGTGTCAGTTCCTGTTCGGCCCATACGGTCTTGCCGTCCGTTGTGTAGCGAGTGCCGCGTCGGTGGGACATCTGCGCGACGAGGAAGAGGCCCCGGCCGTCCTCATCGGTGGTCCGGGCGTGGCGCAGACGCGGGAGGCTGTTGCTGGTGTCGGAGACCTCGCAGGTCAGCAGCTGGTGCCGGATCAGACGCAGACCGATCGGGCCGGCGGCGTGGCAGATGGCGTTGGTGACCAGTTCGCTGACGATCAGCTCGGTGGTCATGGCCAGATCCTCCAGCCCCCACTGGGTCAGTTGCCGTACGGCCAGGGACCGGGCGGTGCTGACGACGGCCGGGTCGGGCGGCAGCTCCCAGAAGACCGTCTGGCTCGGGCTGAGTGTGCGGGTCCGGGCGAGGAGCAGGGTGACATCGTCGTACGGTGCCGGCGTCTCCAGCGAATCGACCACGGCGGAGCAGAGGTCTTCCAGCGGAAGGCCCGGCTGTGCCGCCAGTACGGTGCTCAGGCGGTGTATCCCGGCGTCGATGTCCTGGTCGCGGCTCTCGACAAGACCGTCGGTGTAGAAGGCGAGCACGCTCGCCTCGGGCAGTTCCAGCTCCACGGACTCGAAGGGCACCAGTCCGAGGCCGAGCGGCGTTCCGGCGGGCAGGTCGGGGAAGGTGACCTGGCCGTCCGGGTCGACGATCGCGGGCGGCGGGTGGCCGGCCCGTGCCATCGTGCAGCGCCGGAGGACCGGATCGTAGACGGCGTACAGGCAGGTGGCCCCGAGGACCGCGGTGGCCGTGCCCTTGTCGTCCGCGTCCTCCTCGATGAGGCGGATGGCCAGATCGTCCAGATGGGCCAGCAGTTCGTCGGGCGGCAGGTCCATGTCCGCGAGGGTGTGCACGGCAGTACGGAGCCGGCCCATGGTCGCCGCCGCGTTGATGCCGTGCCCGACCACATCGCCGACGACCAGCGCCACCCGGGCGCCGGACAACGGGATCACATCGAACCAGTCGCCTCCGGCGCCGTGGCGGCTGTCGGCCGGCAGATAGTGCGAGGCCACCTCGACGGCGGTCCCGCCGGTGAGACGCTGCGGAAGCAGATTGCGCTGGAGCGCGAAGGCCGTGGCGCGTTCGCGGGTGTACCGATTGGCGTTGTCCAAGGAGAGCGCGGCCCGGTTGACGAGTTCCTCGGCGAGGAGCAGATCGTCCTCCTCGAACGGTGTCGGATCCTCCGTACGGGCGAAGAACGCGACACCCAGCACCGCGCCGCGCGCGTGGATCGGCACATACATGCAGGAGTGCATGCCGACCTCACGGATCTTCTTCACCCGTACCGGATCCTGGGAGAGCCATGAGCCAGGAGCGGTGTCCATGACTCGCTCCATACGGGACTTGCCTGAGGACAGAACGTATGTGAAGGGCGAATTCGGCGGTACGAAGACCGTCTCTCCGCGTGCCCACAGAGCCTCCGGGATTCCCGGCCGGATCGATGCCAGACCCGCCCGGCAGAACACAGGAACCTGTCCGCCCATCGGCCCCAGCCGGGCCAGGGACTCCTCGCCGAGCTGGACCGACTCGGCCAGGTCGACGGCGGCGAAGTCGGCGAGGAGCGGCACCGCGAGATCGGCCAGCTCCTGCCCGGTCCGCATGACGTCCAGGGTGCTGCCGATACGTGTGCTGGCCTCACCGATGATCGCCAGGCGTTCGCGCGCCTGCTCCCTGCGGGTGACGTCCACCCACATGGCGCACACGCCCAGTGCGCGGCCGTCCGGGTCCTCCAGACGGAAGATGGAGACCGAGAAGGTGCGCTCCCGGTGCCGGTCCACCGGCACCCATGCCCGGAACTCCAGGTCGGTCACCGGCTTGCCGGTGTTCAGCACGCGCCGCATCACCGCCTCGGCCTCTTCGGCCTCGGCGAGGCCGGGCAGTGACTCCGTCAGCCGGCGGCCCAGCCGCTCTTCGCGCGGGATGCCGTCCTGGAGTTCCAGGGTGTCGTTCACCCAGGTGCAACGGAGTTCCGCATCGCGGACGATGATGCCGACCGGAGCGCGGGCCAGCAGCGATTCGAGCGCCAGTCCGTCCGCCGCTCCTGGCGAGAGCGCCGCTGTGCCGGTCGCCGAGACCAGCCACTGCGCCCTTCTGTCCGCCCCGGAGAGCGGCGAGACCCGCACGCTCATATCGAGCCTGCGGCCGTCGCGGTGGCGGAGCGCCACAAATCCGGACCAGCCGCCCTGGGCGCGGCACTGTTCCACGAACGCCGACGCCTTCGGCGCGTCCCCGGAAGGGAGCAGCATGAGCCCGGCCGGCCGGCCCATCACTTCCGCGGCCGAGTACCCGAGCAGCCGCTCGGCGCCCGGCGTCCACCCGGCCACCGCCCCGCCCGCGTCCAGCACCGCCGTCGCCGCGCCGTCCATCCGTACCGACCTCTGCGCCACGTCGGGCGCCATGCGCTCAAGGTTGTCCACCGCGGCCATCCCGCCCGCGGGACACCTCCCGTACGACCGGCGTAGCGCCGGTCGTACGGTCGGGCCGATCGGCCGACAGCGCGCACTCAAAAGTCATTATTCCGACGTTAGCATGATTTGTAGACAATATTCAGACAACGCTACCGCAGTCGGGGCATCACGCGGAGTGTTCGGACCGCGGGCCGCCCGCACCAGTCCGGCGAACCGATCTAGACATTTATAGATTGATATGCCCGGGTAGGAGGCGGGTAGAAGGAATGCGCTCCGTCGGGGAACCAGGGAGCCGCAATGGATGAGCGTGCCAATGTCATGGGCGAGCCGGGCTTCTGCTTGCCCGCTCCCGCCATCGCGGTGCTGGACGGACACGGCAGGATCATGGAGTGGTCCGCCGAGGCGGAACACCTGGTGGGTATGACCTTCGCGGAGGTGAAGGGCCGGCCGTTCGCCGATCTGCTGGTCGCGCCGCCGACGTGGGCATCCGGAGCCGGCGGTACTGGCGCCGGCGGTACTCACGCGGTCCTTGTACGGTCCGCCTCGGACAAGGGCCAGGGCAGCGGCAGCGACCATGCCAGGACCGACAAGGACCAGGGCAAGGACGTCTTCCTGTGGGCGTCACCGCTGGTCGACTCCGGGCGCCGTCTCGTACTGCTCGTTCCGCTCGGCCAGGCACTGAGGTGGGGCCATGGACTCTCCTTCCTGAACGCGGTGTTCGGGCAGCAAATGGTCGGCGTGGCATTCCATGACACCGATCTGACCGTGGTGTGGACGAACATCACCTCGGAGATGTTCGGCGGCCCGCCACTGAATCCCGGTGACCGGCTGCACACCGTCATGCGGGTCGAGGACGCTGCGGCGGTCGAGGTGCTGCTGCGGCAGGTCCTGAAGACCGGTGTGCCCGTTCTCGGGCACGAGTCGCAGATGCGCTCCCGCAAACCCGGCGAGCGGGAGTGGACGCTGGCGCTGAACGTGATGCGCATGGAGAACATCCGGGGAGAGCCGGCCGGACTCATGGTGTCGGTCACCGATGTCACCGCGCGGAGCAGGATCCTGCGCCACCGGGATCTGCTGCACCGGTCCGCCAGCCGGCTGGGCATGTCCCTCGACATCACACGGACGGCGCGCGCCCTGGCCGATGTCGTGGTACCCGACCTGGCGAATCTCGTCACGGTCGACCTGGCCCAGCCCATCCTGTCCGGCGACGAACCACCGCAGGTGTTCGGCGGCGGCGAATCCGATCTGGTCCGCGTCGCGGTCGCCTCGACCGACGGCCCGTGGCCCGCGGAACTGCTCCAGGCCGGTGGCGTCTATCCCGCTCTGCCGCCGAGCCCGGAGCTGCGCCAGATACAGAAGAACCGTTCCGTCCGGCTGAGCCGGGACGAAGTGATCCACGCGCTGGGCGAGATGGCTCCGCTTCTCGTCCCGCCAGGTGCCCACACCCTGGCCGTCACACCGCTGCACGCCAGGGGCCGGGTGCTCGGCACGATCACGGCATGGCGCACCCGGCAGCCCGGCACGTTCGACAACACCGAGATGGAGCTGCTCGCGGAGATCGGCTCCCGGGCCGCGCTCGCCATCGACAACGCCCGCCGTTACGCCAGGGAGCACCGTACGGCGATGACCTTGCAGCAACGGCTTCTGCCACGGGCCACCACGGACACTCCGGCGGCCGAGACCGCCGCCATCTACCGGCCGGCCCACGGCGGACACGGCATCAGCGGAGACTGGTTCGACGCCATCCCGCTGCCGTCCCTGCGCGTGGCGCTGGTCGTCGGCGATGTCATCGGACACGGTCTGATCGCCACCGCCACGATGGGCCGGCTGCGTACGGCCATCCAGACCTTCGCCGATCTGGAACTGGATCCCGCGGAGGTCCTCACCCATGTCGACGACCTGGTCCACCGGCTC
>NZ_FMDK01001117.1 GCF_900091995.1 Streptomyces sp. MnatMP-M17 | reverse complement strand
AGCCGCCGCGGAGCCCGACCGGGCCGCCGCCGCCCGCCACTGAGCGCGGCGGGGACGACGTCGTTACGTTGGTAACGGTGTGTCCCACGCTCACGCGCCGCCTCACCGCTCGTAGCGGTCGTCTCTTCCCTCATGGAGAACCCGCGAGCACAGAACTCGCGAAGAAAAGGAACACCAATGACTTCCGTGACATCCGTCCCCGACGTCGTCCTCAACAACGGCGTCAAGATCCCTCAGCTCGGCTTCGGTGTCTTCCAGGTCGACGACGCGCAGACCACCGATGCCGTCCTGGCCGCCCTGGACGCGGGCTACCGCAGCATCGACACGGCGGCCGTGTACGGCAACGAGAAGGGCGTCGGCCGCGCCATCGCCTCGTCCGGAGTGCCCCGCGACGAGCTGTTCATCACCACCAAGCTGTGGAACGACCGGCAGGGATACGACTCGGCCCTTGCCGCGTTCGACACCAGTCTGGCCAAGCTCGGTCTGGACCGGGTGGATCTGTATCTCATCCACTGGCCCGCGCCGGCGCGCGACCGCTATGTCGACACCTGGCGCGCGCTGGAGAAGCTGCTCGCCGACGGGCGGGCGCGCGCCATCGGTGTGTCCAACTTCCAGCCCGCCCATCTCCAGCGGCTGCTGGACGAGACCGGGGTGGTCCCGGTCCTGAACCAGATCGAGCTGCACCCGGGACTCCAGCAGGCGGAGCTACGGGACTTCCACGCCCAGCACGACATCGCGACCGAGGCGTGGAGCCCGCTGGCGAAGGGCACGCTGCTCCAGGAGGAGGCGATCACCGAGATCGCCGGGCGGCACGAGAAGTCGCCCGCGCAGGTGGTGCTGCGCTGGCACATCCAGCTCGGGAATATCGTGATCCCCAAGTCCGTCACGCCCGCGCGTATCCGCGAGAACATCGATGTCTTCGACTTCGAACTCTCGCCCGGGGACATGGCCGCGATGGCCACGCTCGACCGTGGACTGCGCACGGGCCCGAACCCGGACACCTTCAACTGAGGACGGACCGGGCGCGGGCGGGCGGCGCACGATGTCGACAGTGAGCGTTTCTTCCGGCAGTTGATGGTGTACGGAGGGATCGTGGTGGCGGTGGTACCCGCCGCCGTCTGGCTTGTGCTGGTGGTGCCAGGCTTCGGATGACCGGTCAGACTTGTCGACACCAAGGAGAACGACGCGTGCCCCCTCTCTTCCCGGCCCTCGCCGCGCGCGCGGAGCGGCCCGCCCTGCGGTTCGGCGACCGTACCCTCACCCATGCCGAACTGGCCGACGCGGCGGGCTCCCTGGCCGTCCGGATCGCCGGTGCGCGACGGATCGCGGTCTGGGCCACGCCCACACTCGGGACGGCCATCGGTGTGGTGGCGGCGCTGCTGGCCGGAGTCCCTGTCGTACCGGTCAATCCGAGGAGCGGCGAGCGCGAACTGACCCATATCGTCTCGGACAGCGCCCCGGAACTGGTCGTCGCCGAACCGGGCGTGGTCCTTCCGCCGGCCCTCGCCGCGCTCGACCGGGTGGACGTAGAAGCGGGCGGCACGCCACCCGGGATGCCGACCGAGCCGTTCCCCGAGCGCGATCCGGAATCGCCCGCGCTGATCGTCTACACCTCAGGGACCACCGGACCGCCGAAGGGCGCCGTCCTGCCGCGCCGCGCGCTCGTCGCCACCCTGGACGCGCTGGAGGACGCCTGGCAGTGGACCGCCGACGACATCCTCGTCCACGCCCTGCCTCTCTTCCATGTGCACGGGCTGATCCTCGGCATTCTCGGTCCGCTGCGGCGCGGTGGATCGGTGCGCCATCTCGGCAGGTTCGACACCGAGGGCGTCACCCGTGAACTGTCCTCGGGCGCCACGATGCTGTTCGGCGTGCCGACGATGTATCACCGCATCGCCGAGGCGCTGCCCGGCGATCCCGCGCTCGCCAAGGCGCTGTCCGGCGCGCGGCTGCTGGTGTCCGGATCCGCCGCGCTGCCCGTCCACGACCATCAGCGGATCGCTGCGGCGACCGGCCGCCGGGTCATCGAGCGGTACGGCATGACGGAGACCTTGATGAACACCAGTGTGCGCGCGGACGGCGAGCCGCGCGCCGGTACGGTCGGAGTACCGCTGCGCGGTGTCGGACTGCGGCTGGTCGACGAGTCGGGAGACACCATCGAGGCGTACGACGGTGAGACGGTCGGCGAGATCCAGGTCCGTGGCGCGAATCTGTTCACGGAGTATCTGAACAGGCCCGACGCGACCGAGGCCGCCTTCACCGACAGCTGGTTCCGTACCGGGGACATGGCGATCCGCGATCCCGACGGCTATGTCCGTATCGTCGGCCGCAAGGCCACCGATCTGATCAAGAGCGGTGGTTACAAGATCGGCGCGGGTGAGATCGAGAACGTCCTGCTGGAGCATCCCGGGGTACGGGAGGCCGCCGTGACCGGCGAGCCCGACGCGGACCTCGGCGAGCGGATCGTCGCCTGGATCGTCCCGGCGCGTTCCGAAGCGCCGCCGTCCGCCGAGGAGTTGGCGGACCATGTGGCGGCGCAGCTCGCCGCGCACAAGCGACCGCGTACGGTGCGCTATCTGGACGCCCTGCCTCGCAACGACATGGGAAAGATCATAAAGCGGGCGCTCCATGACTGAGCGGCTGAGCGCGCGCGAGGCGATCGCCGCTGTCGTCGACGAGGGCGCGTTCCTCGAACTGCCCGCGCCGCGGGGCGTGTCCGCGCCGGACGGACCACTCGCCTGGGCAGGGTACGACGCGGCCCGCGCCCGTGCCGAGGAACGCACCGGCGAGCAGGAGTCCGTCGTCTGCGGCACCGGACGGATCGGCGCCGCCGAAGCGGTGCTGATCTCCTTCGAGTTCGGCTTTCTGGGCGGATCGCTCGGTGAGCGTACGGGCGACCGGCTGGAGGCCGCGTACACCCATGCACGGGAGCGGCGGCTCCCGGTCGTCTCGCTGATCGCCACCGGCGGCAG
>NZ_FMDK01001131.1 GCF_900091995.1 Streptomyces sp. MnatMP-M17 | reverse complement strand
GCGTGCAAGCCGTCAGCCCCGCCGGAGCCGGAGCAACCGGCGTCACCCTCACCACAGCGGCCGGGACCGCTGGCCCGGCGAACTTCTACTACCGCACTCCCCCCACCGTCAGCGGGCTGACCCCCGTGGCCGGTCCGCTGGCTGGCGGCACCACGATCACCATCGCCGGAACACATCTCGAAAGCGCCACTTCCGTGTCGTTCGGCGGCACCCCGGGCGGTATCACCGCCACGACCGGCAGCTCCATCACCGTCACCACCCCGGCCAGGGGCAGTGTCGGGCGGGTGTCCGTCGTCGTCACCACACCGGGCGGCAGCACCGGCGGGCTGAGCTTCACTTACACCGCCCCGCCCACCATCACCAGCGTCGCGCCTTCCACAGGCACCAGCGCCGGGGGCAACATCATCGGCATCTCCGGCACCAACCTCGACACCGCGACGCAGGTCACCTTCGGCGGCAGCGCGGTACAAGCCCTCGCGCCCCTGACCAGCACCCGACTCGCCGTCGTCACACCCCCCATGGCCCTCGGGCTCCTCAATGTCGCCGTCACCAACCCGGCCGGAAGCGTCACCGCCGCTCTCGCCTTCCTCTCCGCCTGATCGTTCAAAAACAGACGACACGGGCGACGGTGACCGTCAGGACACTCCGGCTGACGCACTGGCGACCCCCGCCTCCTCGCGAATCCCCGCGAACACGCACCCCGGCGCCGACGGCGCGACCGGCTACGCCGCCCGGGCTTCGACTTCGACGCCACGTACACGCAGCTGGCCACGGTGTGGCGAAGCGCTTGCATCACCCCCTGACGCATGCTCACGGCGCGATGGCGCCACAGGACACGGAGTGTGATGATCCGGCTTTGCCGCTGAGCAGGGGTGTCACGGTGTCGCGCTGTCACGCCGGATCGGCCCCAGGGCAGCTGGACCAGCTCGCCGACCACGCCACGCCCAGTACCGCTTGCACCCGTCCGAGTGACACCGGCCCGAATGCCACCTGCTGCGCCGTCGCCTGCCGATATCAACAGCACATGATCACCTTCACGCGCGGCCTCGTGGCCGCCGCCCTTCTCGCTCTGCCCCTGGCGGTCGGCTCACCGCATTCCGCTGCCGCCGATCCTCATCCGATCGCGGTCCCGATGACTCTGGCAGAAGGCATCCGCCTCCTGCCGGTCGCCGCTGAATCCCGCGAGGGCTACCGGAGGACCTTGTTCAAGCACTGGACGGACGCCGACCGGGACGGCTGCAACACCCGGATGGAGGTTTTGATCTCGGAGTCACAGACCCCGCCGACGATCGGGGCCGGCTGCAAGGTCACCAAGGGCGAATGGCTCTCCTACTACGACGGTCAGACATTGACCGCGCCCGGCGGCCTGGACATCGACCACATGGTCCCACTCGCTGAGGCATGGGACAGCGGGGCGTACGCCTGGTCGGCTCAGCGCAGGGAGGCATACGCGAACGACCTCAGCGCCGATCGCTCACTGGTGGCGGTCACCGCGAAGACCAACCGCAGCAAGGCCGACCAGGACCCCCGGGAATGGCTCCCGCCTCGGGCCGGCGCGCGCTGCCAGTACGTGGCGGACTGGGTATCCACCAAGGCCCGCTGGGCCTTGTCGGTCGACCCGGCGGAACACGAGGCCCTGACCCGGGCGGCGGCAGGCTGTGAGGAGCCTGTGGAATTCGAGCCCGCACTGTAACTGCCGGGAACGCGACACCCGTCCCCTTGATCTCACCTTGCGGGGGCGGGTGTTCGTGCGCCTGCCCCAGCCGGAGGAACGCGTGGAGAGGCCGGATCAGCTGTTCTGCCAGTGTGGCCGCCGGCCCCGCCCGGCCCCGGGCGGGGCCGGGCG
>NZ_FMDK01001119.1 GCF_900091995.1 Streptomyces sp. MnatMP-M17 | reverse complement strand
CGCGAGTACGAGGATCCCGCCGACCGGCGCTTCCACGCCCAGCCGGTCGCCTGTCACGCCTGCGGCCCACGGCTCTCGCTGATCACGGGAGGGCCCGGCTCGGCCGCCGCGCCCCGGCTGTTCGGCGAGGAGGCGCTGGCCAGGGCCCGCCGGCTGCTGGCCGCGGGAGCGGTCGTCGCGGTGAAGGGACTCGGCGGCTATCACCTCGCCTGTGACGCCTCGGACGCCACCGCCGTACGGCTGCTGCGCGCCCGTAAGAACCGGGGCGGCAAGCCGTTCGCCGTGATGGCCCGTTCGCTGGAGACGGCCGAGCGGCTCGCGTGCGTCGGTCCGGCCGAACGCGCGCTGCTGACCGGCCGGCGCCGGCCCGTCGTACTGCTGCGGCGCCGTGAGGGCGGTGGCTCTCTGGTGGCGGACGGTGTTGCGCCCGGCAGTCCCGATCTCGGTGTGCTGCTGCCGTACACGCCGCTGCACCATCTGCTGCTGGGCCTGCCCGGCGATCCGGCGGGCCCGTCCGTCCTGGTGATGACCAGTGGCAACCGGTCGGGCGAGCCCATCGTGACCGATGACAAGGACGCCCTGACCAGGCTCGGCGCGCTCGCGGACGCCTGGCTCACCCACGACCGGCCGGTGCATGTGCCGTGCGACGACTCGGTGGTAAGGATCTGCGCGGGCCAGGAGCTGCCCGTACGCCGCTCCCGCGGCTATGCGCCGCTGCCGATCGCGCTGCCCGTGCCCGTGGAGCCGGCGCTCGCCGTCGGCGGAGATCTGAAGAACACCTTCTGTGTCGCGGAGGGCGGTTACGCCTGGCTGTCCGCCCATGTCGGCGACATGGACGACCTCGCCACGCTCACCGCCTTCGAGGCGGCCGTCGGCCATCTGACGGAGCTGACCTCGGTGGCGCCCGAAGTCCTGATCGCGGACCGGCATCCGGGCTACCGCTCGGGACAGTGGGCCGAGCGGCACGCCCGGGGCCGTCCGGTCCGCCGCGTACAGCACCACCACGCGCACGTCGCCGCCACGATGGCCGAGCACGGTCTGGACGGTTCGGCGCCGGTGATCGGGGTGGCCTTCGACGGTACGGGGTACGGGGACGACGGCGCGGTGTGGGGCGGCGAGGTGCTGCTCGCGGACTACGACGGCTTCCGGCGCTTCGGCCGGCTGTCGTACGTACCGCTGCCGGGCGGCGACGCCGCCGTACGGAATCCGTACCGTATGGCGCTCTCCCATCTGCGGGCGGCGGGCGTGCGCTGGTCCGAGGCGCTGCCGTGCGTCGCCGCGTGCGCTCCCGGTGAACGGCGGCTGCTGGAGCGGCTGCTGGACCGGAGCGTCGTCTGTGTGCCGACGTCCAGCATGGGACGGCTCTTCGACGCCATCGCCTCGCTCGCCGGGCTCTGCCACCGCGTGGAGTACGAGGCCCAGGCGGCGATGGCGCTGGAGAGCGCGGCGGTGGCGGCCGGCGGCCCGGCCGACGGCTACCGGTTCGCGCTGCTCCCGGGCCGTCCGGCCGACGGCGCC
>NZ_FMDK01001121.1 GCF_900091995.1 Streptomyces sp. MnatMP-M17 | reverse complement strand
CCGGCTGGCGGGCCGCCGACGGCGACCCGGTGAGACTCCTCGGAGCCGTCTCCGCCGCCCGTCTGGCCGAGCTGGCCAGGGACAGTTCCTTCCTGGACCGGCTGACCGCCGCCGCGGCCGGGCTCGACACCTATCTGCGCGGCGACCGCTGGTACCAGCAGCGTGACGCCGAGGGCGCCGAGCTGCCCGCCGCCGTCGGCTACTTCTCGCCCGAGTTCGGCATCACCGCGGCCCTGCCGCAGTACTCGGGCGGTCTCGGCATCCTCGCCGGCGACCATCTCAAGGCCGCCAGCGATCTCGGCGTACCGCTCATCGGCGTCGGTCTGCTCTACCGGCACGGCTACTTCCGCCAGTCGCTCTCCCGGGACGGCTGGCAGCAGGAGCAGTATCCGGTCCTCGATCCCCATGAACTCCCGCTCACACCGCTGCGCGAGGAGGACGGCACGCCCGCCCAGGTCGTCCTCACGCTGCCCGGCAGGCGCTCGCTGCGCGCCGGCGTGTGGCTGGCGCAGGTCGGCCGGGTGCCGCTGCTGATGCTCGACTCGGACGTCGAGGAGAACGGTCCGGGCGAGCGCGAGGTCACCGACCGGCTCTACGGCGGCGGCAGCGAGCACCGGCTGCTCCAGGAGATGCTGCTGGGCATCGGCGGAGTGCGCGCGGTCCGGGCGTACTGCCGGCTCACCGGCCATCCGGCGCCCGAGGTGTTCCACACGAACGAGGGCCATGCCGGCTTCCTCGGCCTGGAGCGCATCCGTGAACTCGTCGACACCGGGCTCGGCTTCGAGGCCGCCCTGGAGGCGGTCCGCGCCGGGACGGTCTTCACCACCCATACGCCCGTGCCGGCCGGGATCGACCGGTTCGACCGCGAGCTGGTCGCCCGCCACTTCGGCGAGGACGGCGAGCTGCCCGGTGTGGCCGCCGAGCGGGTCCTCGGCCTCGGCATCGAGAGCTATCCGGGCGGCGAGCCGAATCTCTTCAACATGGCCGTGATGGGCCTCCGGCTCGCCCAGCGGGCCAATGGCGTCTCCACGCTGCACGGCGCCGTCAGCCGGGAGATGTTCGCCGGACTCTGGCCGGGCTTCGATCCGCAGGAGGTGCCCATCACCTCCGTGACCAACGGTGTGCACGCGCCGACCTGGGTCGCGCCCGAGATCGCCCGGCTGGGCGAGGGCCCCGCGGACGCCACGCTGTCGCCCGCGGTCCCGGACGCGGATCTCTGGGACGTACGCCGTCAGCTGCGCGAACAGCTCGTCGTGGAGGTACGGGAACGGCTGCGCGCGTCCTGGCTCCAGCGCGGCGCCCAGGCCGCCGAGCTGGGCTGGATCGACGGCGTACTCGACCCGGACGTCCTCACCATCGGCTTCGCCCGCCGGGTCCCGTCGTACAAACGGCTGACGCTGATGCTGCGCGACCGCGACCGGCTGACGGATCTGCTGCTCGATCCGGAGCGGCCGGTCCAGATCGTCGTCGCGGGCAAGGCGCATCCCGCGGACGACGGCGGCAAGCGGCTGGTGCGGGAGCTGGTGCGGTTCGCCGACGATCCGCGCGTGCGCCATCGCATCGTCTTCCTGCCCGACTACGGCATGGGGATGGCGCGCAAGCTCTATCCGGGCTGCGATGTCTGGCTGAACAATCCGCTGCGTCCGCTGGAGGCGTGCGGCACCAGCGGAATGAAGGCCGCGCTCAACGGCTGTCTCAATCTGTCGGTGCTGGACGGCTGGTGGGACGAGTGGTTCGAGCCGGACTTCGGCTGGGCCATTCCCACGGCGGATGCAGCCACCGACGAGAACCGCCGGGACGAGCTGGAGGCGAACGCTCTCTACGCGCTGATCGAGGACCGGGTGGCGCCGCGCTTCTACGACCGAGGTGCGGACGGGCTGCCGGGCCGCTGGATCGAGATGGTCCGCAGCACACTGGTCACCCTGGGACCGAAGGTGCTCGCGGGACGGATGGTGCGTGAGTATGTGGAGCGGCTCTACGAGCCCGCCGCCCATGCCCATCGCGCGCTGGACGCCGCGACCGCGACGGAACTGGCGTCCTGGAAGTACCGCACACGCACGCTCTGGCCGTATGTGTCGGTCGACCATGTGGAGGGCGTCGCGGCCGGCGCCGCCGGAGGCACGGCCGAGCTGGGCTCCACTCGCTCGCTGCGCGTCCAGGTCGGCCTCGGCGAACTGCGGCCGGACGAGGTGGAGGTGCAGGCCGTCGCGGGCCGGGTCGGCCCGGACGACACGCTCGTGGACGCGCGGCCGTTTCCGCTCAAGCCGGCCGAGGGGCCGGACCTGGAGGGTCGCTGGATGTACGAAGGACCGCTCGCGCTGGACCGTACGGGCCCTTACGGCTATACGGTCCGGGTGCTGCCCTCCCATCCGCTGCTCGCCACGAGCGCGGATCTGGGGCTGGTCGCGCTGCCGACGGAGGCGACGGGGGAGGGTGCGGGCGTACTGCTGCGCTGACGGCGGGGGCGGGCCGGACGCGGCGGGCGCGGGGGCGGG
>NZ_FMDK01001123.1 GCF_900091995.1 Streptomyces sp. MnatMP-M17 | reverse complement strand
CCCCCCCCCCGCCACACCCCAGGCGTCGCGCAGGGCCCGGAAGTCGGCCAGGGCGCCGTTCATCCGCTGCTCGCCGGCCGTCAGCGCGCCCAGACTCCACTCCGCGAACCCGAGGAACCACTCCGCCCTGGCCCGGCCCACCGTCCGCTCCGGCCGGTCCCCGTCCTGCTCGGCGCCGGCCTCCGCGCCGCTCTCGCCCAGCAGCATGCCGAGCCCGGTGTGCCACGTCCTCGCCTCGGCCCGCTCGGCCGCCGGTGCCTGTCCCTCGGTGGCGAGCGCGGTCGCCAGCGCCCGGCAGCCCTCACCGAGCCGGCCGCGCAGAAACCAGTACCAGGTCAGGGCATTGGCCAGCCGCAGCGCCCACTGCGCCGAGCCGGTACGGCGCGCCTCGTCCAGGGCCCGCTGGAAGTTGGCGGACTCGGCGTCCAGGAGTTGCAACCAGCGGCGCTGGTCGCGGCCGTGCAGATGCGGCCGGGCTCGCTCGGCCAGTTCGGCGTAGTACCGCAGATGGCGGCGGGCCAGTTCCGCGGTCTCGCCCAACTCGTGTGTCTTGCGCTGGGCGTAGGCCGCGACGGATTCGAGCAGCCGGTAGCGCGGCAGGGACGGGCATTCCACTCTGATCACCAGCGAGCGGTCCACCAGCCGGGCCAGTATGTCCAGCACCTCGTCGCCGCGTATTCCGGTGCCCGCGCACAGTTCCTCGACGGCCTCCAGCGTGCAGCCCTCGGCGTGCACGGCGAGTCCGCGCAGAAGCGTCTGCTCCTGCGGGCTGAGTAAGCTCCAGCTCCAGTCGATGGTCGCCTGGAGCGTCTGCTGACGCTGCGGAGCGCCTCGGTATCCGCTGTTCAGTATCCGGAAACGGTCGTCGAGCCGGTTCAGCAGCTCCTGGACGCCGAGAGTCCGTACGCGAGTGGCCGCCAGCTCCAGCGCCAGCGGCAGCCCGTCCAGCCGGCGGCAGATGTCCGTGACCTTGGGCGTGGTGACGGCGTCGAGGACAAAACCCGGGTCCACCGACCTGGCTCGCGCCGCGAACAACTGGACGGCGCTGGAGCGTTGCAGCGCGGCCGTGTCGCTGTCCGGCAGCGGCAGACTGAGCGGCGGCACCGGCCAGATCGTCTCGCCCGGTATCCGGAGTCGCTCCTGACTGGTCGTCATCAGTTTGACGTACGGCGCTGCTTGGAGCAGCGAGATCACCAACTCGGCCACCGCGTCGACCACATGCTCACAGTTGTCCAGGACCAGCAGCAGCCGGCGCGAGGCCAGCGTCCGGACCAGCCGTGACACGGAGCCGCCCGCGGACTCGGCCGCGAAGGCCGCGGCGCCGGAGTCCTCCCGGATGCCCATCACCGCCATCACATGTTCGGCGACCACTCCCGGACCGGCGGGGCGC
>NZ_FMDK01001124.1 GCF_900091995.1 Streptomyces sp. MnatMP-M17 | reverse complement strand
GCGCCCGCGCTGCTGCCGGACGAGCTGCCGGGCCTGGACTCGGCCGGTGGCCGGCTGTCCGCGCATCCGGGCGACTTCGAGCTGCCCGCGCCCAGGGCCAACGCTCCGGGCAGCTCTCCGGCCGCCGCTCCGGTCCCGCCCGAGGTCCCGTCCGATCCACGCACCGCCGGTCCCGGCCCGGCCGTCCCGACCGTTCCGGCCGTCTCGGCCTCCGCCGGTGCCAAGCTCTGTGTCGCCTGCCGCGCCGGGCGTGTCGACACGGACGGCTACTGCGAGAACTGCGGGCACGCCCAGCCGCGCGAACGGGACCATGTGGAGCAGGAGCTGGGCGCGGTGGCCGCCGTCAGCGACCGCGGTCTGCGCCATCACCGTAACGAGGACGCCTTCGCCGTCTCCTGCGCCGCCCTGCCCGACGGTACGCCCGCCGTGGTCGCGGTCGTCTGTGACGGCGTCTCCTCCGCGACGCGTCCCGACGAGGCCTCGGCCGCCGCAGCCGCCTCGGCCAACGAATCCCTGCTGGAGTCGCTGGCGCGCGGTACGCATCCGCAGCAGGCGATGCACGAGGCGATCGTCGTCGCCGCCGAGGCCGTCAACTCTCTGGCGCCGATGGCCGCCAGTGCCCTGGACGGCGATCCGCACCGCCATCGGAACGCGCCGGCGTGCACGATCGTCGGCGCCGTGGTCGCCGGCGGACTGCTGGTAATCGGCTGGATCGGCGACAGCAGGGCGTACTGGGTGCCCGACGACCGCCAGGGCCCGCCCGCCCGGCTCACCGAGGACGACTCCTGGGCGGCCCAGATGGTCGCGGCGGGACTGATGAACGAGGCGGAGGCGTACGCGGACGAGCGCGCGCACGCCATCACCGGCTGGCTCGGCGCCGACGCGTACGAACTGGAGCCGCACACCGCGTCCTTCAAACCGGACCGCCCGGGTGTGGTGGTGGTCTGCACGGACGGACTGTGGAACTACGCGGAGGGCGCCGACGAGATGGCCAGAGCTCTGCCGGCCGACGCGGCGCGACGGCCGCTGCACGCCGCTCAAGTACTGGTCGGACACGCGCTCGACGGTGGGGGCCACGACAACGTAACAGTGGCGGTACTGCCGTTCGCCGTCCCACCGCAAGGGGCAGGATCCGCCTACAACGCGGCGTGACTGCCGCTCTGCCCATATGCGCACCGTTTTCACTTGTCTCTTCTCCACTTGTCCCTGCTGTGTGGAGCGTCAAGGAGCCGATACAGATGGCGAACTTCTCCAAGTCGACCGTGCCGCAGTTCTCCGTCGACGTGTACCAGAACGAATACCTGCCCGAGGGCGGGCGCGAGGTCAACGCGATCGTCACGGTCACGTCCACAGGAGGCGGCACCACCGGTGGAGTGCCGCTGGCCGGGACCTCGCTCATACCGGCGGCCCGTCCGGGACAGGACCCGAACGCGGCCGTGGTGATCATGGTCGACTGTTCGGGATCGATGGACTATCCGGCGACGAAGATGCGCAACGCGCGCGATGCCACGGCCGCCGCGGTCGACACGCTGCGCGACGGTGTCGCGTTCGCGATCGTCGGCGGTACGCATCTGGCGAAGGAGATCTATCCCGGCAACGGCGGACTCGCGACGGCCGACGCGCGGACCAGAGCGCAGGCCAAGGAGGCGCTGCGCCGGATCAGCGCGGGCGGCGGCACGGCGATCGGCACCTGGCTGCGGCTGGCCGACCGGCTGCTGGCCACGGCCGATGTGCCGATCCGGCACGGCATCCTGCTCACCGACGGCCGGAACGAACACGAGTCCGCGGCCGATCTGAGGGCCACGCTGGACGCCTGCGCGGGCCGCTTCACCTGTGACGCCCGGGGTGTCGGTACGGACTGGGAGGTGAAGGAGGTCACCGGTATCGCCTCCGCGCTGCTCGGCACCGCCGATATCGTCGCCGATCCGGCCGGCCTGGCCGCGGACTTCACCCGGATGATGGAGAACGCGATGGGCAAGGAGGTCGCGGATGTGGCACTGCGGCTGTGGACGCCCGTCGGCGTGGAGATCGGCTTCATCAAGCAGGTGGCGCCCACCGTCGAGGACCTGACCGGAAGACGCGTGGAGGCGGGACCGAGAGCGGGTGATTATCCGACCGGTTCCTGGGGCGACGAATCGCGCGATTACCACGTGTGTGTACGGGTTCCCGAGGCCGGAATCGGCCAGGAGATGCTGGCCGCGCGCGTCTCACTGATCCTTCCCGGCACCGGCGGCGGCGCACCCGAGGTGCTGTCGCAAGGGCTGGTACGGGCGGTGTGGACGGATGACATGGCCGCCTCCACCGCCATCAATCCGCAGGTCGCGCACTACACCGGCCAGGCGGAGCTGGCACAGGTCATCCAACAGGGCCTCGACGCCCGCAAGTCGGGCGATTTCGACGGCGCCACCGCGAAACTGGGACGCGCGGTACAGCTCGCGGCGTCGTCCGGAAACGCCGATACGGCGAAACTCCTTTCGAAGGTGGTGGACGTGGTCGACGCGGCGACGGGTACTGTGCGACTGAAGGCGAGGGTCGCGGACGCCGACGAGATGACACTCGAAACGCGCTCCACCAAGACCGTTCGCGTCAAGAAATAGCGTCAAGAACGTCAAGAAGCAGCGTCAAGAAGCAGCACACGGCACAGGAGCCGTCAGCGGAGTCGACGGCGGAGCGGCACAAGAGCCGTCACGGTGAGCACGCGGCCTCCGGGCCGGAAGAGGAGAGGGGGAAGCGCCGACATGCCGACCTGCCCGAACGGACACCAGTCGGGTTCCGAGGACTGGTGCGAGGTCTGCGGCCATCGTATGGCCGGGCCGGGCGCTGCGGCCGGCGCCGTACCGCCGCCTCCTCCCCCGCCGCCGCCCGCGCCCGGTTACGGTTTTCCGCCGCCAGGGCCAGGGGCCTCCGCCCAGGCCGAGCTGTGCCCGCAGTGCCGCACTCCGCGCGAGCCGATGGCTCCGTACTGCGAGGAGTGCCGCTGGAACTTCCTGACGAACACGGCGACGTCGTACACACCGCTGGCGCCGCAGCACTCGGCTCCCGGTGGTCCGGGAGGCGCGGGCGGATTCGGCGGTCCCGGTGGCCCTGGCGGTCCCCGCGGCCCGGTACCCGGTCTGAATCTGCCGCCCGGCTTCCAGGCCCAGCAGGGACCG
>NZ_FMDK01001125.1 GCF_900091995.1 Streptomyces sp. MnatMP-M17 | reverse complement strand
TCACCGCCTATCCGTCGAGCCGGATCGCGGTGTCCGCGCGCCGGTTCGCCGAGCGGCTGGAGGAACCGGCCGGTCCCTCGCCGTCCACGCTGCCGCGCGAGTGGACAACGCTGTCGAAGGTCGAACAGCGCACCGCGACCTTCGCCGGGCGCGGCCTCGGCAACCGGGAGATCGCGGAACTGCTGTCGGTGAGCAGGCGCACGGTGGAGCTGAGACTGAGCAACACCTACCGCAAGCTGCGTATCACCGGTCGTGAGGAACTGTGCGAGCTGGTGAGGACCATGGAAGGACGGTCGACGGATGCTTCTTGAGCGGGACACCGAACTGGCGCATGTGGGCGCCGCTTTGAGAGCCGCAGAAGAAGGCCTGTCGTCGTCCATACTGCTGTCCGGCCCGCTCGGTATCGGAAGATCCGCCCTGCTGCGGCGACTGCCCGGCCTCTGCGCGGGCGAGGACGTACGCGTCCTGCGCGCGAACGCCGCCGCGACGGAGCAGGACTTCGCCTTCGGGGTGGTGCGCCAGCTCTTCGACAGTCTGGTGGCCGGTGCGCCGGAGGAGGACCGTACGCGCTGGGCACGGGACGCCTGCGACATCGCACACGGCACCGAGGACAGCCGGGCAGCCCTGTCCGAGGCGGTCCTGTACGGCCTCCGGTCGCTGCCGGCCGGCCTCGGGGAGAATGGCCGGCTGCTGATCCTCGTCGACGATCTGCAATGGGCGGACGTCCCTTCGCTGCGCTGGCTCGCCCATCTCGCCAAACGGCTGGACGGACTGCGCGCCGTACTCGTCTGCGCGCTCCGGGACGGAGAGCCGAGGGCCCGGCATCCTCTGGTACGCGAGGTCGCCCACACCGCCGCGCGTGTGCTGCGGCCCGCGCCGCTGTCGCTGGACGCGACCCGGGCCCTGATCCGTGAGCGGCGCGGCGGCCCGGGACACGAGGAGTACGCGCGCGCCTGCCACGAAGTCTCCGGCGGCAACCCGCTGTTCCTGATGTCGGTACTGCTGGGCACCGCGGCGCGCGGCTTCCCGCCGACCGCGGACCACATCGACCAGGTGCGCGCACTGCGGCCCGCCGAGCTGCGGGACCGGCTGGCGAGCCATCTGCGGACCCAGACACCCGCCGTACGCGACCTGGCCGCGGCGATCGCCGCGTTCGGCGACCACGCGGAACCCGCGCTCGTCGCGCAACTGGCCGGGCTGGACGAGATCGGCTTCGGCGCGGCGCGCCGCGCGCTGGACGAGACAGGGCTGCTGACCGGTGCCCGGGAGCCGCGTTTCACCCACCGTGTCGTCCAGGACGCGATCGAGTCCTCGATGACACCGGCCGAGCGCGAGCGCTCGCACGCCGGCGCTGCGGATCTGCTGTACCGCAGCGGCTGTCCGGCCGAACAGGTCGCCGCCCATCTGATGGCCGTCACCGGTCCGGGCCGCTCCTGGTCCGTACCGGTGCTGCGGTCCGCGGCCGACACGGCGCTGCGCCGGGGCGCGCCGGAGACCGCGGCCCGCTATCTGCGCCGCGCGCTGCTCGCCCACCGGGCCCAGGACACCGGCCGGGCCCGGCTGCTTGTCGATCTGGCCACCGCGGAGCGGGCGTTCGACGCGGAGGCGTGCG
>NZ_FMDK01001127.1 GCF_900091995.1 Streptomyces sp. MnatMP-M17 | reverse complement strand
CCCGCCGTGCCGGCGCCGCCGCCGAGCCCGGCGGAGTCGAAGCGCCAGTACGCGACGGTCCCGCGCGGCATCACGGCGGAGGCCGGACGGGCCGCCGGCGGTACGGACTGGTCGAAGCCCGCGAACCGGGTGTCGAAGTCGATGTCCAGGCTGAACCGGTCGGTGGGACCGGTCAGTTCGATCGTTTCGGCCTCCAGCGGCGTCCGCTTCTCCGGATCGCGCGCGAGGAACCAGGGCGAGAACGTCTCGACGTCGATGACACCGCGCGCGAGGTCGAAACCGTACAACCGGATCATCGCGGCACCGCCGTAGTAGCGGTCCTGGTAGTTGGTGATGTGGACATGGACGTCATGGCCCGCGTCATTGGTGAGGACGGTACGGCCGGGCGGCCAGTAGTGACCGCCGAGCGCGAGGAAGATCTGGTCGTTGCCGCGGATGAGACCGTCCCACAGCCGCTGTCCGTTGCCCGAGAGCTGGGCCTTGCCGTCGTCGCCGGACGAGGCGATGTCATGGGTGGTGAGAATGGCCGGCAGCGTCGCGTGGCGGTCGAGCACCGAGCGCGCCCAGTCGAGGCCCGCGTCGGACACACGCCAGTCCAGGGCGAGGACCAGCCACTCGCGTCCGGCGGCGCTCACCACGTGGTAGCTGTTGTAGCCGTCGCGCGAGGAGCCGCCGTAGGTCGGCATGGACGCGTAGCGCGCCGGACCGAAGGCCCTCAGATAGGCGGAGTCACCGCGCTGGTCGTCGGAGCCGTTGATGTCGTGATTGCCCGCGAGCACGCTGTAGGGCAGTTTGCCGTCGAGCGTACGGAAGGTGTCGGCGGCCAGCTCGATCTCGTCGCGGGTGCCGTGCTCCGTGACATCACCGAGGTGCGTCATGAACGCGATGTTGGCCTCCTTCCGCTCGGACACGAGGTAACGGAAGGTCTCGCGCAGCGGCGCCGGGTCGGAGCTGTCGGCGTCGAAGAGGTACTGGGTGTCGGGAAGGACGGCCAACGCGAACCGGGGGCTGACGCCGTCGAACCGCCCGTAGGCACCCGAGTCGGCCTGCGCCGAGGCCGTGTCGAGGAACGTCGCCGCCGCCCCGGCGGCCGGCACCGCGAGCGCCGCCTGAAGCAGCGCCCGTCTCGCCGGCTTGCCGCGATTGTCTGCTGTGCTCATGTCGAACTCCCTGCGCTGTACATCTGTGTCAGCCGCACTGTTCTGATCAGCCGTGGCGCGGCGATGGCTGACAACTGAACGCCGTCTGCCCGTTCGCGGTACGTATGGGCCGGTCCGGGCCGCTACCGCCGTCATGACCGGCTGCGCCCTTTACGCGCTCGCCCGTTACGCGCGTTCCCGTTACGCGCGCGCCCGGCCGTACGTCAGCCCAGCAGTGCCGCCACCGCCACCAGGGCCGGGATCGACAGCAGTGTGGAGAGCAGGATCGACTCCCGCGCCAGCCGTTCTGCGACCTTGTAGCGCGAAGCGTAGGTGTAGAGATTCTGGGCGGCGGGCAGGGCGGAGGTCACCACGACATTGAGCAGAGCCGCGCCGTGCAGTCCGAAGGCCCACGCTCCCAGCATCCAGGCCACCAGCGGCTGGCCCGCGGACTTCAGGGCGGCGGAGAGCAGCACGGAGTGGCGGTCGGGGCCACGGCCCGGCAGGGCGCTCCCGTGCAGCGATATCCCGAAGGCAAGCAGCACGGCGGGAACGGACATGTTGCCGATCAGGACCAGTGGATCCAGTACAGGTCCTGGCACCGTCCAGCCCGTGGCCGCCACCGCCACTCCGCACAGCGAACTGGCCGCGACCGGATTGCGCAGCGGTGTGATCAGCCGCTGCACAAAGGAGAGTTTCTTTCTGGACCCGGCCTCGGTTCCGGTCCCTGCTCCCGCTCCGGTCCCTGCTCCGGCTCCGGCTCCGGCTCCGGCCAGATCGAGCACCGTCAAGGCGATCGGTGTGACCACGATGAGCTGGAACAGCAGGACGGGAGCCACCAGTGAGGCGTCGCCGAGGACATAGACGGCGATCGGAATCCCGAGATTGCCCGCGTTGACATAGCTGGAGCAGAGCGCTCCGATCGTGGTGCGGCCCACGTCCCAGCGGCGGCCCACGGCGACCGCCACGAACGCCCCGGCCGCGACGGCCGGA
>NZ_FMDK01001146.1 GCF_900091995.1 Streptomyces sp. MnatMP-M17 | reverse complement strand
CTGGGGGCGGGCAGCCGGAGCCCGGACCGGCCGCTGGGCGTGGAGGCCCAGGCGGTAGTGGCGCTGTGCCGGGAACGGCCGCGCCCGGTCGTCGAGATCGCCGGGATCGTCCGTCAGTCCGTGCTCGTCACCAAGATCGTCATCTCGGACCTGCTGGATTCCGGCGCCCTGGTCATCGCGCTGTCCGCCGACATCGAGCCCAACCACCCGAACGTTCTGGAGGCAGTCCTTGTCGGTCTACGCAACCGGTTCGGCGACGCCAAGTCCGCCTGACACCGCCCCGGCGTCCCTCACCGCCAAGATCATGATCGCGGGCGGGTTCGGCACCGGGAAGACCACGATGGTCGGCAAGGTCAGCGAGATCGAGCCGCTGCGCACCGAGGAGACGATCACCGAGGCCAGCAGCGGGATCGACAGCCTCGCCGGGGTGGAGGCCAAGACCACCACCACAGTGTCCATGGACTTCGGCCGCATCACCTTCGAGGTGCCGCAGCACCTGGTGCTGTATCTCTTCGGCACACCGGGCCAGGACCGGTTCCTGTACGCGTGGGAGGAACTGTCCTACGGCGCCATCGGGGCCGTCATCCTCGCCGACACCCGCCAGCTCGACAAGTGCTTCACGGCGATCGGCTACTACGAGCAGCGCGGCGTGCCGTTCGTGGTGGCCGTCAACGAGTTCGAGGGCGCGCGCTACAGCTACACCCCCGATGAGGTACGCCGCGCGCTCCAGATCCCGGAAGAGGTGCCCGTGCTGATGTTCGACGCGCGGGACGAGTCGTCCGGCGCCGGTGTTCTGATCGCTCTGGTCGAGTACGCCCTGACGCAGGCCCGCGGCCTTTACCCGGGCCTCGAACGGATGGAGCAGGCGCGGTGAGCGGGCAGCGAGAACCTGCGCGGGAGACCGTCTCCGGGGCGGAGCTGGGGCAGCACAAGGCGAGTATCGCCCGGGTGTATGACTACTTCCTGGGCGGGAAGTCCAACTACATCGTCGACCGGGAAGCGGCCGAGGCGGTCATCGGGCTCTGGCCCGCGGTGGAGGTGGCGGCGCGGGCGAACCGTGCGTATACGCATCGCGCCGTGAGCTGTCTGGCCCGCGCGGGGATCAGGCAGTTCATCGAGGTGGGCACCGGCATGCCCATGGCGCCCAACCTCCACGAGGTGGCACAGGACGTCACACCTGACGCCACCGTCGTCTATGCCGACAACGACCCGATCGCCCTGGTCTACGCCGAGGACCTCCGCGCCAGCACGCCCGAGGGGACAATACAGGTCGTCGAGGGGGACGCGACGCGCCCCGAGGACCTGCTGGAAGCCGTGGCCGCGACCGGATGCGTCGACTTCGCCCGGCCGGTGGCCCTGACTCTGCACGCCCTGCTGCACTTCATCCCCGACGACCAGGATCCGTACGGGCTCGTCAGCCGGCTTCTGGAGCCGCTGGCGCCCGGCTCGTACCTGAGCCTTTCGCACGCCACCGGCGACTTCGACCCGGCCACCTGGGCCGCCGTCACCAACGCCTACGCCCAGTACGGCATCCGCAGCCAAGTACGCACGAGAGCGGAAGTGCTGCGTTTCTTCACCGGCCTCGACCTGGTGGATCCCGGTCTGGTCGTGGCGCACCGGTGGCAGCCCGACTCCAGCCGGCCCCGTCTGGGCGCGGTGTCGGACGCGATGGTCGCGGTGTACGCCGGAGCAGCCCGAAAACCGTGACCGGCCCGGCCGCGGGCCGGATGCCCGCCCCGGTGCGCCGCGTGCCAAAGGAACCAAGTCCCCCTGTCTTCCACGCTCTTGGAGCACCTTCATGATTCCCGTCTCTCCCTCCGCCGTCCTTGCCGGCGGGCACGACAGTGACCCCGGGCTGCGTGCGCGGCGCATGGCCGAGCTCGGGCTGGCCGAGGTCCCCGTCCCCGAATTCGATGCCCTCGCCACCCGGCTGGCCGAGGACGCCCAAGTGGCGTACGCCATGGTCAATCTGGTCTCCCTGGGCGGACGGCGCCAGTACTTCACCGGCCTGCACTGCCCCGACGGCCAGGGCGAGCTGCCCGCGGTCGGCCGGACCATGGACATGGACGCGGGTTTCTGCACCGAGCTCCTCAAGCGCAAGCACCCTCTGCCCCTGCATGACGTGTACGCGGCCCCCCGCTACGCCAGCAACCCCGTCGTCGACCAGATCGGCGCCCGTACGTACGCCGGCGCCCAGCTCATCGACCACGAGAGCGGCGTCACCCTCGGCACGGTCTGCTACGTGGGAACCGAACGGCGCGACGAGAAGACGAACCACGCCGCGCTCGCGCTCATCAAGACATACCGCGACGAGGTGATGCACCTCATCTACGAGCGGGCCGCACGCATCACGCAGTAAGCGGGGGAGCGCCGGAAGCCCGGCGCCCGGTTCATATTCGGGAGAGGGAAATCGATGACCTGGTTCCTGACAGACGAGCACGAGCACCTGCGCCAGAGGGTCCGGGACTTCGCGGAGAACGAGATCGCACCCCGGGTAGCAGCCATGGAATCCACCGGAGCCGTCGAATACGAGGCGGCCGATCTCATCGCCCGGCAGGGCTGGATCGGCGTGACCATCGACGCCGAGCACGGCGGCATGGGAGCGGGCCATCTGGCCAAGACGATCATCATCGAGGAACTCTCACGTATCAGCGCGGCGATGGGGGCCGCAGCTCAGGCGTCCATGCTCGGCGCCGCCAAGCTCCTCCACTTCGGCAGCGATGAGCAGAAGAAGACCTGGCTGCCCGCCATCGCCGAAGGAACCTGCCTGCCGACCATCGCGGTAACCGAACCGGACAGCGGCGGACACGTCCTGGCCATGGAGTCCACAGCCCGCCGCAAGCGCAAGGGCTGGGTCCTCAACGGCCGCAAGGTCTTCATCGGCAACAGTCACGTGGGCCACCTGCACGGCGTCGTCACCCGGAGCGGGCGCCGTCCGGGCCCCGATTCCAGAGCGCTGTCGGCGTTCCTCGTCGAATCCGACCGGCCGGGCCTCACCCTCGCCGACCACGAACCGCTGACCGGCCTGCGCGGCTTCAGCTGCGGCGAACTGATCTTCAAAGACTGCTGGATACCCGACGACCACCTGATCGGTGACGTCGGAGACGGCCTGGCCGTCGCCTACTCCTCCAGCGTCCTGTACGGACGGCCCAACCTGACCGCGGTCGCGCTCGGCATCCACCGCGCCGTCATCGAGGAAACCGCCCGCTTCACCCAGGCCCGCATCCGCTACGGGCGACCGCTCTCCGAACTCGCCACCGTCAAGAACACCATCGGCCTGATAGAGCACCGGCTGATCACCGCGCGGGAGACCGCCTACAACGCCGCGCACACCCTGGACCTGAACCGGGACCTGGAGCCGGACCTGAGACACCCGTGCGACGCGGAACTGATGAACGCCAAGTACAGCGCCGTCCAGGGCGTCATCGCCTCCGTCCTCGACGCCATAAGGATCCAGGCCGCAGACGGACTGAAGGCCGGCAATCCCCTCCAACGGCTTCTCCGGGACGCCATCTGCATCGAACCGCCCGCCGGCACCAGCGACATCCAGCTCCACCGCCTCGCCGAAACCGCCCTGGACACCTACCCCAGCCAGTGGTCACAACGCATCACGACATAACCAGCCCCTCACCACACCCCCACCGACCGACCCGGGGCCGGGTCCCCGCTCCCCACGACCCACGTACGGAGCCCGCATGCCGTCCGCCCATCCGATCCACGACAACCGCTGGCCCGCGCACGGCCCTGCGAACATGGAGACCGGAGTCCGCTGGAACGCCGTCCGTGTCCCCGCGGAAACCGGCCGGGAAGTACTTGTCCTCATCAGGAAGTTCGAGCTCGGCTCCCGGATCGGACCGGTCATCGCCGACCACAGCGCCTGGTGGTTCCTCGTCAGCCCCGCCAGCGGCAGCGAGCCGTGGCCGCCGAACACCACCTACCTGACCACCGGCAACTCCCTCACCGTGCCGCCACAGCACAGCACCCCCGACGACACAGCACTGCGGTGGATCAAACCACCACGCCTCGCCCCCGGCCACGAATACACCGACACCCTGACACTGCGTACCTGCCTGGAAGTCATCAGTGAGCGCCGGTCTCTCGCCGGTCATCTCGTACGGGACGAGTTCGCTCACCAGGTGAGCGTCCCCTACACCTCCGTACGTCTCCAGCTCCGCACGGGCATCGGCCTGCTGGACCTGCTCCGCGGCTCGGGAGGGCACATCGGGCCGGTGATGGTCTGCCGCTCCCACGGCATCCTCCACATTCTCGTACCCCCCGACGAGGCTGACGCCCTGCCGCGTGTGCCCGGCGTCATCGCGGTCACCGAGGGCTCGACCGACTGCGGCTACCACGGAAAGCCGCGCCGCTGGCTCCTCCCGCCCGCCGACGAGCAGAGACTCACCCGCGCAGACACCCTGACCGCCGCCATGCTCCGGCACCCGCCCCAGTCCCCCCTCACGGCACACCGTCTCCAGCAAACCGCCCAACCGGACGTACCGAGGAAGACCAGCACGTGGCCAAGCTAGAAAAGATCCTGCTCATCGACGACATCGTCGGCGGTGACGCCGACCAGACCGTCACGTTCAGCCTGGACGGCAAGACCTACGAGATCGACCTGAGCAACGAGAACGCAGGGAATCTGAGAACCACGCTCCAGCCCTTCATCGCCGCCGGCCGCCTCGTTCCCGCAAAGCCCAACCTCCACAGGCAAGACGGCCCGCTCCCCGTCATGGCCCGACGCCCCGCCAGTAAGGCCCAGGCCAGCACCGAATACCGCCTCAAAGTACGGAAATGGGCCAGAAGTAAAGGCATCGAGGTAGGCGAGCGCGAGCGCATCCCCCAGAAGGTTTACGCCCGCTACGAGAGCGCGCACGGGGCCGGACGGTCGCGGTCATGACCGCGACCCCGTCCTTTGACGATTACGAGTCCCTCCCACGTGTCCCGGAGAAGCGCGCCGAGTACACGGCGTCGTGTGACACCACGGTCGAGGAGCGGCTGGGGCTTCCCATCAAGTGCGAGCAGTCCTCCGGCACATGGTGGGCACCCCATCCGGTCGACCTTTGGATGGCCGACCACAGCAAGCGAACCGGACACACGCTCTACCGCCGCGAGCTGGCCCAGTACGTCGACAGCGGCACGGCTAAGACTCCTGACGCCGTTTCGCCGACCACCAGTGCCTCCCAGGCACAAGCCCCCTGATGCACCAGGCCCAACCGCCGCCCGCTCGCGAGGCGGCCCCCGGAAAGAGCCGATGTCTCTCCCCGGGACCGCGCCATCGACCTCGGCCAGCCATCCCCACACAACGGGAGCACCACCTCTCATGAGGACCCTGATCGCCCCTCTCCGGCGACGCGTTCAGACCGGTACGGACGGTGTGTCATGACCGGCAGCGCTCGGGTCGGCAACGTGATCAGCGGGGGTATGGTCTCCGGCCCGGTGATCCAGGCCGGACGTATCGACGGGGGCGTGCACCTCCATCACCACCCGCCGCCGCCCGTCCCCCGTCAGCTTCCAGCGACGCCCCGCGTATGGGTCGACCGTGAAGAGGACCTCGACGCGCTCGCGCGGGCCTGCCGGGGCGGCGGAGACGGCGTGCGGTGTGTGGCCATCAGCGGGCCCGGGGGCGCCGGGAAGTCGGCTCTGGCAGTGCGCTTGCTCAGGATGGTTGACGCTGATGCCGGCCACGCGCAGATGTATGTGGACCTGCGCGGACATTCAGGGCGGGCGCCGCTGCGGCCGGTTGATGTCCTGGCGCGGTTTCTGCGCGCCTTCGGTCATGGGCTCGGCGCGGCGTTGCCCGCCGATGAGGATGAGCTGGCCGCGTGGTGGCGCTCGGTGACCGGTGGCCGGACGGTCACGGTGCTGGCGGACAACGCCGCAGACGCGGACCAGATCCGCCCTCTGATGCCGGGAGGCACCGGTGGGCTGGTCGTCGTGACCAGCCGGATGCCGCTGGAGGACCTGGCGGTCGAGGGGGCGGCCATTCATCACCTGCGCCCTCTTCCCCGGAAAGCCGCGATCGACCTGATCACGCGCCTGGCGGGCACGGCCGGGGCCGCCGCCGACCCGTGCGCGATCCCGCGGGTGGCCGACGCGTGCGCACACAACGCACTCGCGTTGCGGGCGGCTGCTGCCCGGCTGGTGATCCGGCCCGGCACGACGCTGTCCCAGATCGCGGCCTCCCTGACCGCCCCGACCACCGCCCCATCCGGCCCCCGCGAACTCGACCAACTCCAAGGAGCAGCTGTTGTGACCAGCATCAACCAGGCGTATGCCGATCTTCCCTCCGAGGCAGCGGCGGCCG
>NZ_FMDK01001130.1 GCF_900091995.1 Streptomyces sp. MnatMP-M17 | reverse complement strand
CCGCGCCGGTAGCAGGCCGGGCCCGGCACGGCGCCCGCCGAGTCGGGGCCGACGCGGTAGCGCTGACCGTCGAAGTGGAGAACGGAGCCGCCGCCCGCCGCGACGGTGTGGATGTTCATCATCGGAGCGCGCATCCGGACACCGGCCACCTGCGTGCCGAACTCCCGCTCGAACTCGCCCGCGTAGTGCGAGACATCGGTGGAGGTGCCGCCCATGTCGAAGCCGATGACACGGTCGAAGCCGGCCTGCCGCGCCGTACGGGCCATACCGACGACTCCGCCGGCCGGTCCCGAGAGCACGGCGTCCTTGCCGCGGAAGTGGGCCGCCGCCCGCAGCCCGCCGTTGGACTGCATGAACATCAGCCGGACACCGCGCAGTTCCTGGGCGACCTCGTCGACATAGCGGCGCAGGATCGGCGAGAGATAGGCGTCCACGACGGTGGTGTCGCCGCGCGGCACCAGCTTGATCAGCGGACTGACCTCGTGCGAGCAGCTCACCTGGGTGAATCCGGCCGCGCGGGCGGCCTCGGCGACGGCGCTCTCGTGCGCGGAGTGGCGGTAGCCGTGCATCAGGACGACGGCGGCGCTGCGGAAGCCGTCCCGGTGGGCCGCGCGCAGCCGCTCGGTGACGGTGTCCAGTTCGAGCGGCCGTACGGTCACGCCGTGCGCGTCGATCCGCTCGGGAACCTCGATGACACGCTCGTACACCGCTTCGGGCAGCACGATCCTGCGGTCAAAGAGCCGCGGCCGGTTCTGGTACGCGATCCGCAGAGCGTCCCGGAATCCCTCGGTGATGAGGAGGACGGTCGGCTCACCACGTCTCTCAAGGAGCGCGTTCGTGGCGACGGTCGTCCCCATCTTCACGACGGCGATCCGGTCGGCCGGGACCGGATCGTACGGACCGAGCCCGAGCAGCAGCCGGACACCGGCGACCGCCGCGTCCCGGTACCGCTCGGGATGGTGCGAGAGCAGCTTCCTGGTGACCAGCTCTCCGTCGGGACGCCTGCCCACCACATCGGTGAAGGTGCCGCCCCGGTCGATCCAGAATTCCCAGCGCCCGGTCATTCCCCCATTCTCGCGCGGGGAGCACCCGGGGAGAGGGTGGCGAGCGCGCGGGAGAGTGCCTGTTCTGCATGGACGTCGAGACGGGCGCTGGTGCCACGGGCCCAGTGCCGTAGCTCGTCCCCCGCGAGTCGCAGCAGCTCGGGCAGGAGGTCCTGGCAGCGGCGCGCCACCCAGGCCGCTCCCTTGGTCGCCAGCCACCGCATCACGGCGGCACGGCTGGGCGAGGGCTGATCGGCCGTCAGGGAAGGCGGCGGGCCGATGGCCAGCCCCCGGGCGGCGAGCGGCGCGTGGAAACGCGCGGCGATCATCCGGTGCCCGCGCTCACCGGGATGCAACCGGTCGGCGCTCCACAGGGACCGGTCGTTGACCCAGGCGGCGTCGGCCATGTGCAGATGAACGGTGTCGTACCGCGCGGCCAGGGCGTGTACGACGGCGTTGAGCGCGCGCTGCCGCCGTGCGAGCGGCCGGGCGAGCGGCAGAGGCAGCCCGAGCATGGTCCCCGGATCCGGCAGGCAGGTGGTCAGCAGGACGGCCCCGCGCGCGGCGAGGGCTGCGCAGACGCGGTCGAGACGCTGGGCGATGTCCTGGATGTCGAAGGCGCAGCGGAGCGTGTCGTTGACGCCGACGACGACGGACGCGATGTCGGGTCCGAAGTCGAGGACGGCCGGGACCTGCTGCTCGTCGACATCGCGGGTCAGCGCGCCGCTGACGGCGAAGTTGTGGAACCGTACGCCGCTCTCGCCCTCGGCACCGGCGGGCCGGGCGGGCCCGAGGGCCCCGCCGAGCAGCGCGGCCCAGCCCCGCCATCCGCCGTCCACGGGATCACCGATCCCGGCGGTCAGCGAGTCCCCGAGCGCGGCGAACCGCAACGCCCGCACGGACGCGACGACGCCCTCCTTACGGAGGCCGACGCCGCCGTGCGTTCCCGGCCCGGGCGCGGCCACGGCCGATGTCCCG
>NZ_FMDK01001132.1 GCF_900091995.1 Streptomyces sp. MnatMP-M17 | reverse complement strand
GGCCGCCGCGGCCGGTCACGGCGACCCGGTGGCTGCGGTCGGTGCCGCGCAGCCGCGCCTCGGCCTCGGCGCCCTCGCCCAGCTCGGCGCCGTACAGCGTGCCCTCGACGGTCGTCGCGCCCGGTTCGCAGCGGACCGTACCGGCCTCGGCGTGCGGAGCGCGGACCCAGGAGCGTACGGCGAGCCGGCCGTCCGCGGTGGCGTACGGAATCCGGGCGGCGACGCGGCCCGCTCCCGGGATCCGGTCGACAAGGGCGCGTACCTCGCGGACTCCGGGCCGTACGGGCTGCTCGCCGGGAGCGCCCGTGAAGACGTCCCAGTGGCCCTCGGCCAGCTCGACCGTGCTGGGCAGCACGGCGCGCAGCCGGGACTCCCCCGCCCAGGTCAACGGCAGCCGCACCGAAGCGGCACCGTCCCGCAGGCGCAGTACCAGCACCGCGTCGGGACGGGCGGCACCCGTGATGTCAAAGGTGATACCGCCCGCGGAGTCCGCGATGCAGTCGGCCGTACATCCGGCGGGTGACGCCCGCCGTCCGTTGGCTCTCATCCGGTCCTGCCCTTTCTGATCGCATACGGCTTCTGATCGCATACGGCGGCCCATGGTGAACGGACCGACCGGTTAGACGCGGAAATGCCCCGGATGGTGCCGACTTCGAGGAGATCCGCACGCTCACCCGCCCAGGCCGCACCTCCGGTGAGCCCGATCCACCGAAAGCAGCAATGAGTTTCAGCCACCCCATTGGTTCACTGATTTCCCGATTTGTCGACCTGTACATGTACTGACCTGCGGTTCCGCGGATCGGGCCAACTT
This sequence comes from Streptomyces sp. MnatMP-M17, assembly GCF_900091995.1. Taxonomy (GTDB): domain Bacteria; phylum Actinomycetota; class Actinomycetes; order Streptomycetales; family Streptomycetaceae; genus Streptomyces. Next base: position 1,390 of record NZ_FMDK01001132.1, on the reverse strand, counting down.
CCGTCCGCCCGGAGCGTGTTGACACGGAATGACTCGTTCCTGACGGCGGCCCGCCCTTTGCGCCGGATGGTTCGATTCCATGCGTGTCCGCGCGTGACCCGGGCCACGGCTCGCCCGTTGTCTTCTTTACGAGCCGGGAACAGCCCGGCCCCACGCACCGAGTTCGAGGAGCCACCCGTGCCGCGCATGCTCGACGTCAGCGAGGACGTACGCGCCGAGATCGGCGACGAAGAAGCCGACCGGCTGCTCGCCGGCGAGAACTCCCCGGGAAGCTACGACTGCACCTCCTGCCGGACACCCGGCGACTCCGAGCAGGAGCGGACCAGCACCGTGCTGTTCGTCGGCGAGGAGACCGCCGTTCTCGCCTTCGCCCACGCCACCTGCATCCCTTCCCAGGTCGTCCAGGTCGCCGAGGAGCAGCTCCAGGGCGCGGTCCGCTCCATCACCGGCGGCGAGCAGCCGGAGACCTCCCGGCCCGACCCGGGCGCCGGCGGCGGCCAGGCCGTCCTCGGCGTCACCAGCGGACTGGTGCTGATCGAGGGCGATCTGCATCCCGCCCTGGTCGTCGAGCCGACCGCGCCGATCGCCCGTCCCGGCTCGCGCGGCACCACCGACGAGTTCCTCACGCTCCTGATCGAGCAGGGCTTCCGGCCGGTCTCCGATCTGAACACGCTGCCCGGCGCGCTGCCCGGCTGGTCGGTGCTGCTCGCCATGGGCCAGCTCCACGCCGTGCTCCAGCCGGGCACCGGCGGCGGCAGCCCGGTCGCCTGGTGGCAGGCCCATCAGCCGCTCCAGGTCACCGAGGGCTGGCGTGCGGCGGCCAACAAGTCGCACACCGTGCTGGTCTTCGCCGCACCGGTCGGCTCCATCGGCCAGCAGCCCCGGGAGGATCTGCTGCGTGACGCCCTGGAGAAGGCCGCGGCCAATGGACGGCTCGTCGCCGCGGCGATGCCGCTGGCCGGCACATGAGCGAGGCGTCGAGCACCACACTCCGGCTGCTGCTGCGCCGGCCGACGGCCGATTCCCAGGACGGCAGCCCGCATCCGACGGATGAAAGGGTCGTTGGCTCCTATGTGCACTCATACGACTCCTCCCGCCAGCAGTACCAGAGCCAGATCCCTTCCATGCGCCCCGCGCAGGACGTAGCGGACGGATACTCCACTACGCCGATCTACGACGCGCTGTACTCGGAGTTCCGCCGGTCCTTCCGGGCGCTGCCCGGCGATCGGAGCAATGAGGAGAATCTCGGCTTCACGGCCTTCGGCACCGGGCTGCACGCCGCTCACGGGGGATACGGGCACACGCCCTACTCGGGCTCCTGGCAGCGCGACCCCCGGCAGCCCGCAGGACGCCACACACCGGCGGCCCTCCCCCCGGGGCCCCGCCGAGG
>NZ_FMDK01001133.1 GCF_900091995.1 Streptomyces sp. MnatMP-M17 | reverse complement strand
CGGGTCCGGCCGCTGCCGCGGTCGTCGGTGCGGCGGCAGCGGCCGGTCTCCGTGGAGGCGGGCTTGACCAGAGGTCGGATTGGTTGGTTCAGGCAGGTCGGCCGGGTCAGGCTAGGCCGAGCTCGGCCTTGCAGTCGCGGATCAGGGTCAGGTGCTCCGCCACCACGGGACGTGCCGCACTGGCTGCCGCCCTGACCTCGGAGTTGCCGCCTGTGGCGATCTCCTGGTCGATCAGCTTGAGTGTGTCCACGTGTCCCTTGTCCTCGTTGGCGAGCCAGGCGCTGTCGTATCCGCTCGTGCCGGCCTTCGCCTGCACGGCGGCCAGCGCCTGCTCCTGGGCCGCGGAGGGCGAGGTGGGCAGCGTGACGCCGAGTTTGTTCGCCAGCGCCTTGACGTCGGCGTCCAGCTTCGTGTGGTCGCGCACCAGCGTGGCGCCGACCGTCTTCACACATGTCGCCCTGGCGTGCTTGCCCGCGTTCTCACCGTCCTGGATCTCCGTCAGGTTGCCCTGATGAATCGCCTTCAGGAAAGGCGCGTCGTCGGCGGCCCTGGCCGCCGCGAACGCGGAAGGCGCGGATATGCCGGCCAGCGCTGCCAGCGTCGCGGCAGCTGCGATGCGTCGCACAGCAATCATCTGCGTTGCTCCCTTCGCCCGGCCTGGGAGGCACACAGCTCGTGTCAGACCGGTCGATGAACGGGCACGCGTGTCGGTGTCCGGTGGTCATCCTTCCCTCGCCACGCCGTGTGCCCACACGATCACCACATTCATCACGCGAATGGCCGTCATGGCCCGGCGACCGCGTACAGGCCGCGCGTACGAGGCCCGTACGCGGTCGCCCGGACCGCCGGCTCAGCCGTCCAGGTCCAGGGCCGCCGCGACGACGCCCTTGGCCTCCTCCTGGACACGGCCGAGATGCCCGGCGCCGAGGAAGGACTCGGCGTAGATCTTGTAGACGTCCTCGGTGCCCGAGGGACGGGCCGCGAACCAGGCGTTCTCGGTGATCACCTTGATACCGCCGATGGACGCGCCGTTGCCGGGCGCCTCGGTGAGTACGGCGGTGACCGGTTCGCCCGCGAGGCTGTCCGCCGTGACCTGCTCGGGCGAGAGCCGGGCCAGTACGGACTTCTCCGCCGGTGTGGCGGGCGCGTCGATACGGGCGTACGCGGGCGCCCCGAAGCGGCCGGTGAGCGTGGCGTAGTGCTCGGAGGGCGTCCTGCCGGTGACCGCGAGGATCTCGGAGGCGAGCAGCGCCAGGATGATGCCGTCCTTGTCGGTGGTCCACACCGAACCGTCGCGCCGCAGGAAGGACGCCCCGGCCGACTCCTCCCCGCCGAAACCGAGCGATCCGTCGGCCAGCCCGGCCACGAACCACTTGAAGCCGACGGGCACTTCGACCAGTTCGCGGCCGAGATCCGCGGCGACGCGGTCGATCATCCCGGACGACACCAGCGTCTTGCCGATGCCCGCCGTGGCGGGCCACCGGTCGCGGTGGGCGTAGAGATAGCCGATGGCGGCGGCGAGATAGTGGTTGGGATTCATCAGCCCGGCGTCCGGTGTGACGATGCCGTGCCGGTCGGAGTCGGCGTCGTTGCCGGTGGCGATCCCGTACTCCTCGCGCCGGTCGATCAGCGAGGCCATGGCGTACGGCGACGAGCAGTCCATCCGGATCTTGCCGTCCCAGTCCAGCGTCATAAACCGCCAGGTGGGATCGGTCAGCGGATTGACCACCGTCAGATCGAGCCGGTGCTGCTCGGCGATACGGCCCCAGTACGCGACCGACGCGCCGCCCAGCGGATCCGCGCCGATCCGTACGCCGGCGGCGCGTACCGCGTCCAGGTCCAGCACGGCCGGCAGATCCCTCACATAGGTGCCGAGGAAGTCGTACCGCCCGGTGGTCGGCGCGGCCAGGGCACGGACGTACGGGATCCGCCGTACGTCCTTCAGCCCGTCCGCGATGATCTCGTTGGCCCGGTCCTGGATCCAGCCGGTCGCCTCGGAACCGGCCGGGCCGCCGCTCGGCGGGTTGTACTTGAAACCGCCGTCGGCGGGCGGGGTGTGGGGCGG
>NZ_FMDK01001136.1 GCF_900091995.1 Streptomyces sp. MnatMP-M17 | reverse complement strand
GTGATGGCTCGCGGCCGAGCGCCATACGGTCACAAAGGTGTCCTGGAGGACTTCCCGTACGGTCTCGGCGTCCGGGCACCGCCGCGTCAGCCGGGCCAGCAGCCAGCCGGCGTGCCGGTCGTACAGCAGGGCCAGCGCCTCGGCGTCCCCTTTGGAGACGGCACGCAGCAGCTGGCCGTCGTCGCGGTCACCCTCCATGGGGCGGAACAGTCTCACGCCTCTCTATCGCCGGCACCGGCGCCGACGGTTCACGGCGAGGACTACGAGGGATTACGAAGGGAGGGGCACGGCGGCGACGACGCGCTGGAGGGCGGGTACGGGCTGCGCCTCGGAGATCGCGACCTCGTGGCCCGCGTGGTTGACGGCGAAGATGAACGCGTCGGGCGCGGGCCGGTCGAACATCACGCGAGGGAGTCGCTCGATACCGGACGCGGCGAGGGCCCGCCGCAGTTCGGTGAGCTCGGCGGCCCGCAGCCGTCCGGAGCCGGTCTCACGGCCCGAGGACAGGACGGTATAGCCGCCGTCGTTCCTCACCATGACACTGTCGTGCCGTCCCGCGATACCACCGGATCTGGTGACGATGACAAGAGTCCCGCCGGGCGCCGGCGACGGTGAGGCGGACGAAGACGGAGCCGCTGAGGTCGCCGGGGCGCTCGTGGCCGCTGAGGGAGCCGCACCGGCGGGCGGCGTATCCGTACCGCCCGTACGGTCCGTACCGTTCCCACCGCACCCAACAAGCAGCAGCGCCGGCACCAGCCCCGCCAGCAGCACTCCACTCGCTGTCCGCCCCGCCCGTCGCAATCGCGGTCGAAGCGGTCCCAGCAGCCACATCGCGCCAACTCCCCGCCCGCATCCCGTCCCGGCACCACCGAGCATGCCCGTAGACGCGACCGAGCGACAGCTGTCAGTCAGGCTCTGTGCCATTGATCCGTCCTCAGGCGGAGTGGTCGCGGAGGCGCGGAATCACCCAGTCCGGCGCCCAGGTCCCGGCGGCGCCGTGGCCGGTCGCTGTGGCGGCGAGGTGGGCGCGGAGGGTGGCCAGCGCCGGGTGGGGGTTGTCGCGGTGCCAGAGGAGCGAGTGCGGGTAGACGGGCGTCGGGTCGGTCACGGGGATGCGGCGCAGGCCGTGGCCGGCGGGCCAGACGAGGCGGGTGTGCCCGCCCATGAAGGTGGCCAGAGCCGGGGTGTCGGCGATGGTGTCGAGGAGCGCGTCGGAGCCGAAGTTGGGGCCGGTCGCCTCGATGGTGAGGCCGAACGCGGCGACGAGGTCGTCGTAGTAGGCGGCCCACTCGGTACCGGGGACGATGCCGGGCATCCAGATCCGGTGCCCGGCGAGCTGAGCGAGGGGCACCGACCGGGCGCCCGCCAGCGCGTGGGCGGGGCCGGTGAGGAGCTGGAGCGGCTCGTCGAGCACCCGGACGGACTCGATGTCCTCGGGAAGGGGCCGGCCGGGCACGGCGACGGCGCGGAAGGACGCGTCGATCGCACCGGACCGGATGGCGGCGACGGCCGTCTCGATGTCGAACAGCATCAGCACGTCGAGTTCGATCTCGGGGTGCGCGCGGTGGAAGCCGCGCATCAGGCCCGCCGCCGCGCCACGCGAGGCGATCACGTCGACGCGCAGCGGACGGCGGCCGGTGCGCACGGACGCGACCGCGCGCTCGG
>NZ_FMDK01001292.1 GCF_900091995.1 Streptomyces sp. MnatMP-M17 | reverse complement strand
GTCATCGGCTCGCTCACGCCCGAGCGGCTGGATGCCGTACTGCGTCCCAAGGCCGACGCGACCTGGCATCTGCATGAACTGACCCGCGATCTCAATCTCGCCGCGTTCGTCGTCTTCTCCTCCGTGGCCGGTACGTTCGGTGGCCCGGGACAGGCTAACTACGCGGCGGGCAACGCCTTCCTGGACGCGCTCGCCGCCCATCGGCGGGCCGAGGGACTGCCGGGCCTGTCGCTCGCCTGGGGTCCCTGGGGTCAGGGCGTGGGCATGACCAGCGGGCTCGATGACCGCGATGTCCGCCGCGCCGCCGAGTCGGGCATGCCGCTGCTGTCGGTGGAGCAGGGCCTGGCGCTGTTCGACGCGGCGCTCGCGACCGGCGAGGCCGCGGTTCTGCCCGTACGGCTCGACCTGCCCGTCCTGCGGGCCAAGGGCTCCGTCCCCGCGCTGCTGCGCGGCCTGGTCCGTACGGGTTCGCGGCGGACCGTGGCCGCCGGAGCCGGAACGGGTACGGGTAAGGACGCCGGGCTGGCCGAGCGTCTGAGCCGGCTGGAACGCGCGGAACGGTACGGGACACTGCTTCACCTGGTGCGTGACCACGCGGCCATGGTGCTGGGCCACACGAGCGGCGACGGAGTCGATCCCGCGCGCGCCTTCCGCGATCTGGGCTTCGATTCCCTCACCGCTGTCGAACTGCGCAACCGGCTGAACGCGGCGACCGGGCTGCGGCTGCCCGCCACCATGGTCTTCGACTATCCGACGGTCGAGGTACTCGCCGGTCATCTGCTCGAAGAACTGCTCGGCCCGGACACCGCCCTGGCCGATGCCGCGCCCGAGCTCTCCCGGGCCCTGCTCGATGACGACCCCATTGTGGTCGTGGGCATGAGCTGCCGTTTCCCCGGAGGCATCGGATCGCCCGAGGACCTGTGGCGTGTGGTCTCCGAGGGCGCCGATGTCGTCTCGGACTTCCCGGTGAACCGCGGCTGGGACGTGGACGCGCTCTTCCATCCGGACCCGGACCACACCGGCACGTCCTACACCCGCTCCGGAGGATTCCTGCATGACGCGGGCGAGTTCGACCCGGCGTTCTTCGGGATGAGTCCGCGCGAGGCCATGGCCACCGACTCGCAGCAACGACTGCTGCTGGAGACCTCGTGGGAGGCCATCGAGCGGGCCGGTATCGACCCGCACTCGCTGC
>NZ_FMDK01001137.1 GCF_900091995.1 Streptomyces sp. MnatMP-M17 | reverse complement strand
GCCCGCCGCCCCGCCCGCCTGATCGGCGGGAGCCTCGCTGAGCATCGACTCGTACGCGCCGAAGAGCGTGGTCTGGAGTCCGAAGCCCAGCAGGACGAAGCCCGCCGCCAGCAGGCCGGGCCGGTCGTGCTGGCCCATCAGGACCAGCAGCAGCACGGCGACCGCGGTCAGGACGAAGCCCCAGGACACCATCCGGCGCGGACCGAGCCGGCGCAGCGTGGCCGATCCCGTGATGCCCGCGGCCATGGCGGCGAAGGTGAGCGGCAGCAGCCGCAGTCCGGTCTCCAGCGGGCTGAGCCCCAGCACGAGCTGGAGGTACTGGACCGCGATCAGCTCCAGACCGACCAGGGCCAGCATGGCGAGGACGATGCAGCCGACGGAGGTGGAGAACGTGGGCCTGGCGAACATCCGCATGTCGATCAGCGGATGCTCGCGGCGACGCTGTCTGCGGACGAAGAGGATCAGCAGGGCCGCGCCCACGCAGAGCGGACCGAGCGTCGCGAGGCTCAGCGGCCCTTCTCCGGCGCCGAGCCGCTTCACCCCGAACACCACTCCGAGCACTCCGGCCGCGGCCATCAGCGCGCCCAGTACGTCCCAGGGACCGTCACCGCAGCCCTTGGACTCGGGCAGCAGCACCCGGCCCAGCGGCAGCAGGACCGCCAGCAGCGGGATATTGATCAGGAAGACCGAGCCCCACCAGAAGTGTTCGACGAGAAAACCGCCGAGGACCGGGCCGACGGCGGCTCCGACGGCCGCGACGGCGGTCCAGACACCGATGGCGACGGCCCTCTCCCGCCGGTCGGGAAAGACCGCGCGCAGGATGGAGAGCGTCGCGGGCATGATCATCGCACCGCCGACACCGAGCAGCGCGCGTGCCCCGATCAGCACCATGGGCGAGCCGGCGAAGGCCGCGACGGCCGAGGCCGCGCCGAAGAGCCCGTAGCCGATCAGCAGCACACGTCTGCGCCCGATGCGGTCGCCGAGCGTGCCGAACAGGATCAGCAGCGAGGCGCAGACCAGCGGATACGCGTCCACGATCCAGAGCAGCTCGACACCGCTGGGCCTGAGGTCCGCGGTGACGGCGGGTACGGCGACATGCAGGACCGTCGCGTCGAGCGCCACCAGCAGCAGGCTGACGCAGAGGACGAACAGGACAACCCAGCGATTGGCACCGGTGGCCGCGCGCAGCCGTGATCCGGCCGTGGTGGTCCCGGACATCTGAGTACCTCCCAATGCGTCCCTCGCGCTCGGTGGGCCGACGGGGACAGTGGTCCCTCGGGGTGGCCCGGCATCGACGGGCGAGTGAGCCGACAGCGTACGCGAGTGAACGCGTGTGGCGCGTGGTGGCTCCCTCACCGTTCCGACCAGGCGGTGTGGCGTACGCCACGCCGCACCGGCCAGGACCGCGGGCCCAGGGCGTGCGCAAGCAGCAGGGAAATTCTGTGCGACGCCACGGTGAACTATTTCTGTGCTGCACAAAGACAGTTCCTGGAAGGGCGTGTCGGTGAATAGGGCCGAAGGTCACTTGGATTTTCGGAACCGCTTCGAATAAACGGTCCGCCGAGGCGTACTCCACATCACATCGTCATCACGAAGGGACGTGATGGACCGGTTCACTCACTCACTCGCTGTAACGTCCATTGTGTGCGTACCGACATCTTTGCCCGCCTGGACCGGGAGCCGGAGCCGCCGAAGATAGAGATCCCGCGGATGAGCCGCACCCGCACGGCTCTCTTCGGCGGGACATTGGCGTTCTATCTCGCCATCGTCGTCGCCGTGCTCGTCACCTCCTCACTGGTGACCCTCGACTGGAAAGTCATGCTGTTCCGGCCCTATCAGCAATGGCCGGATCTGCATGCCTTCCTCGACTACTTCGTGGTGCTCGGCCAGCGCGGCCCCACCGCCGTGATGATCGCGGCCTGGCTGGGCTGGCGCTCCTGGCGCCAGCACACGGTGCGCCCGCTGCTGGCGCTCGGCACCGCTCTCCTGCTGCTCAATGTGACCGTCGGCGCGGTCAAGCTCGGGCTCGGCCGGCTCGGCCCGCACTACGCGACGCAGATCGGCTCGGCCGAGCTGTTCGCGGGCGGCGATATATTTCCTTCGGGCCATACCGCCAACGCCGTCGTGACCTGGGGAATCCTGGCCTATCTGGCCACCACGCCACGGGCCAGACGCTATCTGTCGGTCCTGTCGGCCGTGGTGGCGCTGGGCGTCGGCGCGACCACCGTCTATCTCGGTACGCACTGGCTGAGCGATGTGCTGCTCGGCTGGGCCGCCGGTCTGCTGATCCTGCTGGGACTGCCCTGGTTCGAGCCGCTGATCGGCCGTGCGGAACCGGCCGTCCTCGCGGTGCGCGACCGCTGGCTGGACAGCCGTCGCCGGATCCCGACGACTCCGGTCGCGGCCGGCGGACCGAGACCCACGCCGGTCCCGCAGGGCGCCTCCGCGCAGGGCGAGGAGCCTCCGCGCGAGTCCGTCGGAGCAGGTCACAGCAGTCGCGCGGTGAGCACGCGGAGCACCGCGCAGCTCACCCAGTCCCGGCCGCACGCGGTGCGCTCCGAGCGGACACCGACGGCTCCGGCGGGCAGCCGCCGCCCACCGAACTCCCGGCCGGTGGGCGGCTGAGCGGACCGGGGGACGGTACGCACAGCCCTCCCCCGGCCCTCACCACCTCTCCGGTTACACGCGAAGGCCCCGGCCGACCAGGCCGGGGCCTTGTCGTACGGCGGCGGCTCAGCCGTGCCAGCAGCGGATGACCTTGCCGTTCTCGACCTCGAAGTTGAGGCGGCCCTCCAGGTACTCCATCGTGATGATCGAGCCCGGCGGCAGACTTCTGACCGTCGTCCAGCCGCGCCTGCGGGCGCGCCGCTCGGCGCTGTCGGCGTCAAGTCCGACATAGGAGCCGGGGACGTCGTCGGGCTGTCGGGACTGACTCGGTATAGGTGCCATAACACTCACCGTAGGCGCCACCGGGCGGTGAAGGAAGCCGAACGGATACCGGCACAGGACGCTTCCCGTCCCTCAGCGGTCACGCTTGTGTCACAGGATCACGCGATCGGCCGAACGCCAACAACTTCACTCTTACGGGCAGTTCGCGGTCAGCTCAGAAGTAATTCCATGAGCCCGAAGATCACATGAATTGCACCTTCTTGAATTTCCCGCGCCGGACAGCACACGATGCCCCGTCGGCAATTGACGGGGTGTGGAGAATTCACGTTTTCCTCGCACAATCCACCGACCGGTCACATGTTCCATCGGTCTCCGGGGCGCTCGGTCAGCGTGTGGCGGCGGACACGGGCGCCGGGTCCAGCCGTACGGAGAAGTCGTTGTCACCGGTGTAGCAGGGAGCGGCCAGCCAGCCGTCGGTCCCGTGGCCGGCGCAGACGTATGCCGTCCGCTTGTCCCAGATGTCGTCGAGGATGCGGGAAACCCGTATCCCGGCGGCGTTCCGCGCCGGCACCAGCCACAGATCCCACCACTGGCGCCCGA
>NZ_FMDK01001139.1 GCF_900091995.1 Streptomyces sp. MnatMP-M17 | reverse complement strand
CGCGGGGGGGGGGGGGGGGCCACAGGTGCCACCGGGGAAGTCGTAGTTGGGGTGGGGGGTGTGAGGGGGGTGGAGGATGGAGTCTGGACAGGGGGCTGTGCGAGGTAAGCGGCCATGATGCTCCCTACGCGCCGTCACCGATCCCGGCGATGAGATCCAATGATTCTTCGGGCGAGAGGGCATGCGCCTGCATCGTGCGGAACGCGGCGCAGTACGCCTCAAGGTCTTCTTTCCGCTCCAGATAGAGGCTATTCGTCAAATGGTCGAGAACGACCAAATCCAGATCGGTAATGTGCGGGAATGAGAAGACAACGAAAGGGCCGGTGAGCCCGACATAGCCGCCCGCGGTGAACGGAAGCACCTGAAGACAGACCTGTGGAAGCCGGGCCAGTTCGGACAGCCGCCGTAGCTGACCGCGCATCACTCCGGGACCGCCCACCTCGCGCCGCAGCACGGCCTCGTCGAGTACGGCGTGCAGTTCGAGCGGTGTCGCGGAGTGCAGCACCTCCTGGCGGGCGAGCCGTACCTCCACCAGGGAGTCGACCGTCGTGGCGGGCAGACCGTCGAGCGCCGCGCTGGTCACCGCCCGCGCGTAGTCGGGCGTCTGGAGCAGGCCTGGCATCACCGACGTCTCCAGCGTACGGGCCGTGGACGCCTGGGACTCCAGGCTGATGAAGTCCCGGTAGCGGGGCGGGATCACACCGCCGTACGCCTTCCACCATCCCGGACCGCCGTCCGCGATGCCCGCCAAGGCGCCCAGCAGCGTGCGCAGTTGGGGATCGCCGACGCCCAGGGCGTCGAGCAGTGCCTCCAGATCCTTGTCCTTGACTCCGCTGACGCCCGTCTCGATACGGCTCACCTTCGACTGGTGCCAGCCCAGCAGCCGCGCCGTCTCGCCGCTCGTCAGTCCCGCCCGCTGGCGCAGTCCGCGCAATTCCTCCCCGAGCCTGCGCCGGCGTACCGCCGGAATATGCCGCATGAATAGATCCCTTCGCCGAACCGCTCCGATAAGCGTCCCGTACGCGCCAAGGGCGCCGCGGCGGAGAAGTTATCTTTTCGCCGCCCAAATACGGTCTCGCGTAGCAGAGTTCACCACTTCGGGCGACAGATATATGCAGATCTCGGTGGATCGGCCGTGTGAACGGCAGGATGAGTGGCACGCTGAGCACAGTCCGAGGCCGTCCGCGCAGTCATCCGCACTGCGGAGGAGTCAGGTCCGGCGGGAAAGGGACGGCGTCGCCATGGCAGATCATCAGGAAGCATCCATCACGCTGCCGAGCGATCCCGCGTCGGTACCGGCGGCGCGAAGATATGTCGCGGACCTGTTGACGGAGTGGGGTCTGCCGGGCCGGGCGGAGACGGCCGACACCGTGCGGCTGATCGTCTCGGAGCTGGCGACCAACGCCGTGCAGCACACCTTCGGCCAGTCGCCCACGTTCACCGTGGAGATCGTGCTCGACCGGTACGAACAGCTCCGCGTCGGAGTCACCGACAGTCATCCGCGCTGGCCGCAGCGGCTGCCGGCGGCCGTGCAGCAGGACAACGGCCGGGGCATGGTGATCGTCCGCTCACTGGCGGCGGAGGGCGGCGGAGAGGTGTCCGTGACGCCGACTCCGGAGGGCGGCAAGACGGTCTGGATCGCACTGCCCTGGACGGTCCCGGTCCAGAGCTGACCGTCACGCGGCGCGGGACGCCCGTACGCGTCCCGCGTCCTGCCTTCCGGCGGGGACAGCGGGAGACGACGGGAGATGGCGGGAGACCGCGGGGACGGGCCGGCGCGTCCGGTAGCCGGGCGTGTCGGCCGTGTCCCGTCCTGGCCGGGGACGGGACACGGGATGTTCCGAGGCGGCCTGGGACGGGCCGCCCGTATTCCTTGTATGGCGGTTCCTTGTCCGCCGGCCCGGGCGGGCCGGAGGTGGCGCGGAGGTCCGTCCTGGACCGGCCGGGCGCGCACCGGCCGGTCCAGGCGTGCCACGCTCAGTTCACCCGGCCGTACATGACGCTCCGGGACCAGATCCGTTCGAGCCTCACCAGGGCACCGGTCTTGGGCGAGTGCCAGATCTTCCCGCGGCCCGCGTAGATACCGACGTGGTAGACGTAGCCACCTGAGTGGAAGAACACCAGGTCGCCCTTGCGCCGGTGGGACGCCGAGATATGGCGGGTCCCGTTGTACTGCTGATGAGCGGTGCGCGGGAGCGTCTTGCCGGCCTTCTTGAACGAGTAGAGCGTCAGGCCCGAGCAGTCGAAGCGATGGGGTCCGGTGGCCCCCCACTGGTACGGCGAGCCTTCTTTGGAGGCGGCCACCCGGAGCGCCTTGACGGCGCGTGCGGCGGCATGGGCCTCGGGCGTGGCGCCCGGTGCCAGTATCGTCCCCCCGACCGTAGCGAGGGTGAGGACCGATACGGCACCGGCCCGGGACAGCAGAGACGGGACATATGTCTGCGCATTCATGCGCAACCCTTCGTCAGCCGCCTGTGAAGGATGACCTGTCGGGTTCGGACAGGCGAAGATGCCCGGCCGCGTCAGCGGCTTCACCCCAAGAGACGGTTCACGCATGAACACGCTGCCGTCCCGTACTGCTCGGGTCCTCCACTCCTGCCGATCCACTCCTGTCGACCAGACATCCGGAACGGCGGCAGGACTCGGCGTCCGCCCGGACCGCCCCGCCGTGGATGGTGGGGGCTTGTCGTCCCAGGGATCTTGACGCGTAATCAGATGATTTCCGAGGCGCAACGACGTTATGTGAAGTTCGTCACGTCTGATCCGTACGGGTGGCCAAGCGGTGTGTCGTACCCGGCTCCCGGACCACGATGAGGGCCGTACCTGCACGGCAGTTGAGGGCTGCTTCCCGCGTCCGGCCGCTTCGCGCAACTTGCGTCCCCCGGCGCGTCCAGAAGATCCGTCCCTCGAAAGGCCCAGCCGTTCCCGTACGGACGCGTCCGTACGGGAACGGAAACGGGCTCAAGTCGTGTCTTCGGGGGGCATCGTGACGCGCCCGGCGCGTCGCTCGCCGTCGAGCACCCGCAGCGCACGGGCGAGCGTCGCCGCGTGCAGTTCGGTCTCACCGCGCATATGCATGGCCGTCAGGGCGTCCCGCAGCGCGACCGCTTGCGCCGGCAGCGCCTGGGCCGCGCGCAGTGCGCTGTAGGTGTCCGAGCCGCGCGCCGGGTTGATCCGGCCCAGCAGATTGAGGACATGGAGGTAGCTGTCGACGAGATCTCCCTCGGCGCGGGTCAGCGCGGGCAGCGGGGGCAGTTCCGGTGGCAGCATCGGCGTGTCACCTCCTGCCTGGAGAGCCGAAGGGGTGTGTCGGGCCGAGAGACGTCTTACGGTTCTGGACCACGTGGTCGATCAGACCGTACGCCTTCGCGTCGGCCGCGGTGAAGATCCGGTCCCGTTCGATGTCCTCGGCGATTCGCGGCTCGCCCTGGCCGGTGTGCCGTACGAGCAGCGACGTGAGCACGGCACGCAGCCGCAGCAGCTCTTCCGCATGGATCACCAGATCGGACGGCTGGCCCCGGACGGGCTCCTCGATGGCGGGCTGCTGGAGGACGACACGCGCGCCGGGCAGCGCCATCCGCTTTCCCCGGGTGCCGGCCGCGAGCAGTACGGCGGCGGTCGAGGCCGCCTGCCCGAGACAGGTCGTCTCCACATCGCAGGTGACGAGCTGCATCGTGTCGTAGATCGCGGACATGGCGCTGATCGAGCCGCCGGGCGAGTTGATGTAGAGACAGATGTCCCGGTCGGGCGCGGCGTACTCAAGGTGGAGGAACTGCGCGATCACATCGTTCGCCGCGGTGTCGTCGACAGCGGTGCCGAGGAAGATGATCCGCTCCTCCAGGAGCTTGGAATACGGATCGAGGGTGCGGGTCCCGTTGGTCGTCCGCTCGGTGAACTCGGGCAGGACATAGCGGGCCGAAGGGCGATTCATGGCGGACCTCTCCTCATGCACGGCCCTGTAAAAAATGTACAGGACGTACAGACAGTTATGATGGAACCATGGCCTACGAGATTCCGGTGACGCAAGCCCGAGCCGAGCTAGCCGATCTGATCAACCGTGTCGTGTACGGCGGTGAGCGAGTGGTCGTGACCCGGCACGGAAAGCCGCTCGTCGCCCTGGTCTCCGCCGCTGACCTGGAACGACTCGAAAGCGGGCAGGAGGCGGCCGAGGAACGGGTGATCAGCGCGGTCTCCACGATCCGCTCCGTGCCGTCCGCTCCGGGCGAACGGCGGCGGTTCGGCATCGCGGCCGAGCACGGCTCCGAGCACCGTCCCGAACTCCGCTCCGAGACCCGCCCCGAGTCCCGTCCCGGGCACCGCTCGGAGCACCACGGCCCCGCGCGCGAGTAGGCGCGCGTAGGCGGGGGTGGACGAGGGCGTACGGAAAGGCCGCGCGTCCCCGTCCGCTGGAGCGGGGGCGCGCGGCCTGTTCCGGGATCTGCCGGACTCCGACTGGGCACAGCCGGCCGGGCTCAGCCGGCCAGGACCTGGCCGGCCGGGGCCGGTTCCGCGGTGCGGTGGTTCTCCATGGCGGCGGGGCCCGGTCGTCGGACGCGCGCGCCCACCAGCACCGCCGCGAGACCGAGCACCGCCCAGAGCGAGAGCGTCAGGACCGAGGCCGCGGACCCGGCGCCGTCGAAGAAGGCGACCGAACGGATCAGTGAACCGCCCGCACCCGGCGGCAGCCACTGGCCGATCAGCCCGGCGGGCTCCGGCAGCAGTTCGGGCGCGCTCGTCACTCCCGAGAACGGGTTGCCCAGCAGCACCATCAGCAGGCCTCCGAGGCCGAGCCCGGGCTGTCCGATCAGCGCGGCGAAGCCGGCGGCTCCCGCGCCGATGGCCAGGACGGTCAGCCCGATCGCCCCGGCCTCCGTCCACCAGTCACCGGTGAGCGCTCCCAGCCAGCTGTCCGCCACCGCGGTGGCGGCGATTCCGACCAGCGCCGCC
>NZ_FMDK01001140.1 GCF_900091995.1 Streptomyces sp. MnatMP-M17 | reverse complement strand
GCTCGATACCGGTGACGGCCGAGGCGCCGATACGGGCCAGCGGCTCGCGTCCGGTCGCCCGCAGCCCGTCCTCGTCGGTGAGCAGCAGGGCCGCCGCGCCGTCGTTGAGCGGCGAGGAGTTTCCCGCGGTGACGGTGCCGCCCTCGCGGAACACGGGCTTGAGCCCGGCCAACGCCAGGTCGGAGGTGTCGTCCCTGATCGACTCGTCACGCGTCGGCGCGATCCCGTCGACCGCCACGGTCTCGCCGCCGTACAGCCCGTCCCGCCAGGCCTGCGCGGCCTTCTGATGGCTGGCCAGTGCGAAGGCGTCCTGGGCGGCGCGGTCGATACCGTACCGGTCGGCGACCAGCTCGGCGCCCTCGCCGAGCGGGACCGTCCACTCCTCGGGCATCCGCGGGTTGACCATCCGCCAGCCCAGCGTGGTCGAGTACATCTGCTGATGCCCGGCCGGGAGCGCGCGCTCCGGCTTGGGCACCACCCAGGGCGCGCGGCTCATCGACTCGACGCCGCCCGCCACGGCGATCGAGGCGTCACCGACCGCGATGGCGCGCGCCGCCTGGATCACCGCCTCCATACCGGAGCCGCAGAGCCGGTTGACGGTGGTGCCGGGCACGGTGACCGGCAGCCCGGCGAGCAGGACGGCCATCCGCGCGACATCGCGGTTCTCCTCGCCGGCGCCATTGGCGTTGCCGAGGAAGACATCGTCGATCCGGGCGGGATCGAGACCGGGCGTACGGGCCACCAGGGCGCGTAGCACGCCGGCGGCGAGATCGTCGGGACGTACACCGCTCAGCGCGCCGCCGTACCGGCCGATCGGGGTCCGTACGGCGTCGACCACGTACACGTCACGCGGACGGTCGGACATGTCTGCTCCGTGAGGTGTCAGCCGCTGACGGCGGGGGGGAGGGCGGCGGGAGAAGGGACGACGGCGGGAGAAGGGACACGGACGGGCGCGGCCGTCCTCGTCCGTACCTCCTCGGGAGTGACACCGGGAGCGCTCTCCACGAGGACCAGGCCCTCCTCGGTGATGTCGAGGACCGCCAGATCGGTGATGACGCGGTGGACGCAGGCACGGCCGGTGAGCGGCAGGGCGCACTCCTGGACGATCTTCGGCGAGCCGTCCTTGGCCGTATGGTCCGTCAGGACGATCACTCGACGGGCCCCATGGATCAGGTCCATGGCTCCGCCCATTCCGCGGATCATCCGGCCGGGAACCGACCAGTTGGCGAGATCGCCGCCCGCCGACACCTGCATGGCGCCCAGCACCGCGATGTCGATATGGCCGCCGCGGATCATCCCGAAGGAGAGCGCGGAGTCGAAGTACGCGGCGCCCGGGAGCACGGTGACTGTCTCCTTGCCCGCGTTGATCAGATCGGGATCGACCGCGTCCGGTGCCGGATAAGGGCCGACGCCCAGGAGCCCGTTCTCCGAGTGGAGGACGACATCGACGCCCTCGGGAAGAAATCCGGGGATGAGCGTGGGCAGCCCGATCCCGAGATTCACATAGGAACCGTCGGTCAGCTCGGCCGCCGCGCGTGCGGCCATCTCTCCGTGCGTCCAGGCCATCAGAGACTCACCGTCCGCTTCTCCACACGCTTGGCGCGGGCCTGCTCGGGAGTGAGCGGCACCACGCGCTGGACGAACACACCGGGCAGATGGACGGCGTCGGGATCCAGCTCGCCCGGTTCGAGCAGCTCCTCCACCTCGGCGATCGTCACGCGCCCGGCCATCGCGGCTAGCGGATTGAAGTTGCGGGCGGCCTTGTTGAAGACGAGATTGCCGTGCCGGTCGCCCTTGGCCGCCCGTACGAGCGCGAAGTCGGTGGTGATCCCGTACTCCAGGACGTACTCGCGCCCGTCGAACACCCGGACCTCCTTGGCCGGTGAGCGCACGGCCACCGAGCCGTCCCGGGCATAGCGCCAGGGCAGTCCGCCGTCCGCGACCTGGGTGCCCACACCGGCCGGTGTGTAGAAGGCGGGAATGCCGCAGCCGCCGGCCCGCAGCCGCTCGGCGAGCGTGCCCTGAGGCACCAGCTCGACCTCCAGCTCACCGCCGAGGTACTGACGGGCGAACTCCTTGTTCTCGCCGATGTACGAGCCGATGACGCGGGCGATCC
>NZ_FMDK01001141.1 GCF_900091995.1 Streptomyces sp. MnatMP-M17 | reverse complement strand
CCACGTACACCGCGAGCCGGGCGAGCACAGCGGCGGGTCCCTCGGTGAGCGCGGCGCGGGTCAGTTCCCGCTGTGCCTCGAATCCCTCGGTGACCGCGCGGTACTGATCGGCCGCGATCGCCGCCGACACGGCCTTGCTGATGGCGAGGAACGGCGTACGGCGCGGCACTCCCAGCAGCGGCAGCCCGGCCTCGCGCGCGGCGGCGACGAGCGCCTCGGGGATGTCCTCATAGTTCACACCGAGGGCGAAGCCGAGCCCGGCGACTCCGGCGTTCACCAGCCGCTGTACATAGCGCCGCATCGCCTCGGGATCCTCGGCGTTCAGCGTCGTCGCGGTGATGAGGAGGAGCTCGCCGCCCTCCATGTAGGGGACGGGATCGGCCAGCTCGCTGGCGTGGACCCAGCGCACGGGCGTCAGGAGCCGGTCCTCTCCCGCGCGCACGGTGAGGTTGAGCGCCGAATGCTGGACGAGCGAGGCGAGGGTGGGCGGCATGGTGGAACCGTAGGGCCTTCGGCTGCGGACGGGCAGGGCGCCCGGCATATGACCGGCCACCCTGGACGACGACGGCGTCTACGACGTCCTGTATGAACGGCGTGCCTCGATTCTGCCAGCTTGTCCCACCGGGCGGCCCGGCAGTCAGCTCCGCAGATCCACCAGCAGCGGCGGCGCGTGCTCGCCGCTCACCGTGCGCAGCGACAGCACCGCGTGTCCCGCGGGCACCGAGTGCGCCAGCTCCGAGGCCGACCAGCGCTCCCGCTCGACCTTCCGCACGGTCACCGCGTCCGTTGTCACGGCCTTGCCGGTGACCAGCTTCCGGAACGCGTGGATCGCCCGGGTCAGCGGCTGATCGGCGAAGACTGTCCGCTGGGTGACGTCCCGGGTCTCCACCCACTCCGTGCCCCAGGCCTCGGCGAAGCGCTTGCCGTCCCAGGTGGTGATCCCGGAGAAGGCCATCCGGCAGCCGACGGCCCCGAGGAGCGCGGTGTGCAGCGCCTCGGGCACATCGTCGAGCGTACGCAGGGTGAGCACCGCGCCCGCGTTCGCCGACCGGAGCCGCTGGACGCCTCGCAGCGTCTCGGCGGTGAGCGTGCGGGTCGCGTCGTCCAGAACGAGACAGGCGAAGAGGGAGCGGTCGCTCCGGACCGCCGCGTTGGCGGTGAACTGGGCCAGTATCAGCCGGGCCAGCATCCGCGAGGCCTCGGCGTGCCCGCGCTCGGGCAGCTCGATGCAAACGCGCAGCGGATGCTCCAGGGTGCGCAGCGAGAACGGCCTGGTCCTGCCGGTGGTGTCGAAGAAACCGGCGAAGGCGGGCCGGTCGAGCAGCGCGACCCGGTCGGAGAGCGCACGTCCTGGATCGCCGGGCGCGCCCGACTGCCGCTCGCGCGCGTCCAGCTCACGCCGCATGGCGTGCTGCCCCTCGGCGTCGAGCCTCTCCCGCAGGGCGGCCACCGCGGCGGGCGAGCCGTCGAGCAGCTCACGCAGCTCCGGTACGGCGGGCAGGC
>NZ_FMDK01001142.1 GCF_900091995.1 Streptomyces sp. MnatMP-M17 | reverse complement strand
GCCGGCGACCGCCGATGCCGCCGGTGCCGCCGTCATGCGCTCACCTCGCGGCAGGCGCGGTAGAAGTCCTTCCAGCCGTCGCGCTCGCGGACCACTGTCTCGACATACTCCTGCCAGATCACCCGGTCCGCCGCCGGATCGCGGACGACCGCGCCGAGGATGCCGGCCGCCACATCGCCCGGCCGCAGCACGCCGTCGCCGAAGTGGGCGGCGAGTGCCAGGCCATTGGTGACGACGGAGATGGCCTCGGCCGTGGAGAGCGTCCCGGAGGGAGACTTGAGCTTCGTACGGCCGTCGGTCGTGACACCGTCACGCAGCTCGCGGAAGACCGTCACGACCCGGCGGATCTCGTCGATGCCCTCGGGTCCGGCCGGCAGGTCGAGCGAGCGCCCTATCTGGTCGACGCGCCGGGAGACGATCTCGACCTCCGCCTCGGGCGTGGCGGGCAGCGGCAGGACGACGGTGTTGAAACGGCGGCGCAGCGCGCTGGAGAGATCGTTGACACCGCGGTCGCGGTCGTTGGCCGTGGCGATCAGATTGAACCCGCGGACGGCCTGCACCTCCTGTCCCAGCTCGGGGACCGGCAGCGTCTTCTCGGACAGGATCGTGATGAGCGAGTCCTGTACGTCGGCGGGGATACGGGTCAGCTCCTCGACCCGAGCGGTCATGCCCTCGGACATGGCCCGCATCACCGGACTGGGCACCAGCGCGTCGCGGCTGGGACCGTGGGCGAGCAGCTGCGCATAGTTCCAGCCGTACCGGATCGCCTCCTCCGGCGTGCCCGCCGTGCCCTGCACCAGCAGCGTCGAGTCACCGCTGACGGCCGCCGCGAGATGCTCGGAGACCCAGGTCTTGGCGGTGCCCGGCACACCGAGGAGCAGCAGCGCCCGGTCGGTGGCGAGCGTGGTGACGGCGACTTCCACGATCCGGCGCGGTCCCACGTACTTCGGTGTGATCACCGTGCCGTCGGGCAGCGTGCCGCCGAGCAGATAGGTGGCCACGGCCCAGGGCGACAGCCGCCATCTCACGGGCCGCTGCCGGTCGTCGGCCGCGGCCAGGGCGGCCAGCTCGTCGGCGAACGCGTCCTCGGCATGCGGACGCAGCGGCTCGCTCCCGGTGGCCGGGATGGCAGCGGTGGTTTCGGGCACGGTCATGGATCCCCCTCCAGATCGATCGACCGGATGTGGTTTCCACGGTGCACCACGCCACTGACAATCGGTCATCCGCGCAGGTCAGGGCAATTGTCAGTGGTGGGGCCTAACGTCGTAGCCATGAATCCAACGGGGGTGCGCTGGACGACGGAACAGGTGCTGGCCCTGGCTCCTGACGACGCGTCACGCAAGGCGGGGAACAGACTGGGCACGGCCGGACCGTGGTCGGGCGCGGGCGCCAGTGCCACGGGCTCCGTATGGGGGCTGTGCAAGGGCAGCGGCGGCAAGCCGGACCAGACGGGGGGGGGGA
>NZ_FMDK01001143.1 GCF_900091995.1 Streptomyces sp. MnatMP-M17 | reverse complement strand
TCCGGTGCGTGCGATCGCAAGGCGGAGGATCGTCGTTGTCGATGGCCCGGCCGTACTTGGGCGACTCCGACAACGCAGCGAGCGTGCGTGCCGGGCGTCGCGGGCCAGGCGGGACTTTCGAAACACGCCCTAGGACAGGCCCGACAGGACCCGGGACACATCCGGTAACCCGAAAAGGCGACGCCGAGCAGCCACGGGGGGAGCTGCCCGGCGTCGGTCTGTCGCTCCGACGGGGGATGCGGAGCGCCTACAAAGTATGTCACGGGCAATGGGGTGCCCGGCACCGGAACTTCACGATTGATCTGAGCTTTCCTTGAGCTTTGCGGACCGCCCGGGATCAGCTCTCCCGCGCCTCGCGGCCCGTCTGCTCGGCTCCGGATTCCGCCACCAGAGGTCCCGAGGGCGGCGCGATCATCGGCGGCGCCGGCGCGGTCACAAAGGTCGTGGGCAGCGAAGGAGCGTTCTCCCGGCCCGCGTTGGCGATCACCACGGCGACATAGGGCAGCAGCGTACCGATGACGAGCGTCACGATCGCCACCGGCCGTTCCACGTTCCACAGGGCCACAGTGGCGACCACCGCGAGCGTCCGTACGGACATCGAGATCACATAGCGGCGCTGCCGGCCGCGCACATCCTCGGCGAGCCCCTGCCGGGCTCCCGTGATCCGGAAGACCTCGGTCCCGCTCCGCTTCCGCATCACGTTCCACCACCCGATTCTGTGCCGGACTCGCCCGGACCGGATCGTCAACCACGGTACGCCGGAGCTCCCGCCGCCACGAGAGCGGGTCACCCTCCATCCTGACCGATGGTTCTGGTCGCGCCACGTACGGCGCCGTCCGACGTGCGCCGTATGGGCGACCGGCACAGACTGGGCCCACACGCGCGGACCGCGCCGCACCGGGAGGCGACGATGAACTGGTTGTGGGCGATCATTGTGGGGCTGGTGCTGGGTCTGATCGCCAGAGCGGTCATCCCGGGCAAGCAGCACATCCCCATCTGGCTGACGGCCCTGTGCGGCATCCTCGGCGGCATGCTGGGCAACGGGGCCGCCGGCTGGCTGGGCGTCGCCGAGACCAGAGGCATCGACTGGACGCGCCATGTGCTCCAGCTCATCGGGGCGATTCTGGTGGTCTTCGTGGCCGATCTGGCCTGGAACACACTGCGGGGCAGACGTGCCAGAGGCGCCCGACAGCGCATGTGAAGCGTGCGAGGCGCGGGAACGGGCCGGTCCGAGGCCTACGAGATGTCTCGCGCGCCCCGGACCCGGCCCGTTCCCGGATCAGCCCATTCAGGTCAGTCAGTCGGTCAGCACGGGCGTGACCTCGACCGCCGCCAGGTTTTTCTTGCCACGGCGCAGCACCAGCCAGCGGCCGTGCAGCAGCTCCTCGTGGCCCGGTACGGAGTCCGCGTCGGTGACCTTGGTGTTGTTCACGTAGGCCCCGCCC
Organism: Streptomyces sp. MnatMP-M17; assembly: GCF_900091995.1. GTDB lineage: Bacteria > Actinomycetota > Actinomycetes > Streptomycetales > Streptomycetaceae > Streptomyces. Next base: position 2,358 of record NZ_FMDK01001143.1, on the reverse strand, counting down.
TCCTTGACCGTGCGCCGCGCCGCCGACTTGCTCGGCGCGAGGCCGGTCTCGGCGAGCAGATCCGCCACCGGGCCCAGCTCGGCGACCTCGGCGCGCGGCACCTCCGAGAGCGCCGCGCTCAGCGTCGCCTTGTCCAGCTCCGCCAGCTCTCCCTGGCCGAACAGCGCCCGGGAGGCCGCGACGACCGCCGCGCACTGCTCCGCGCCATGGACGAGCGTCGTCAGCTCCTCCGCCAGCGCCCGCTGGGCCGCACGGGCCTGCGGACGCTCCTCGGTGCTCCGCTCCAGCTCCTCCAACTCCTCACGGCTCCTGAAGCTGAGGATGCGGCTGTACGAGGAGATGTCACGGTCGTCCACATTCAGCCAGAACTGGTAGAACGCGTACGGCGTGGTCATCTCCGGATCCAGCCAGACCGCGCCGCTCTCCGACTTGCCGAACTTGGTCCCGTCCGCCTTGGTCATCAGCGGTGTGGCCAGCGCGTGCACGGTGGCACCCGGCTCCAGCCGGTGGATCAGATCGAGACCGGCGGTGAGATTGCCCCACTGGTCGCTGCCGCCCTGCTGGAGAACACAGCCGTACCGCCGGTACAGCTCCAGGAAGTCCATGCTCTGGAGGAGCTGGTAGCTGAACTCGGTGTAGCTGATGCCCTCGTCCGACTCCAGCCTGCGGGCGATGGACTCCTTGGTGAGCATCTTGTTGACCCGGAAGTGCTTGCCGACGTCCCGCAGGAACTCGATCGCGGACAGGCCCGCGGTCCAGTCCAGATTGTTGACCACGGTCGCCGCGTTCGGGCCCTCGAAGGAGAGGAACGGCTCGATCTGGGCCCGCAGCCGCCGCACCCAGCCCGCGACCGTCTCCGGATCGTTCAGCGTCCGCTCGGCCGTCGGCCGCGGGTCGCCGATCTGGCCGGTGGCGCCGCCCACCAGCGCCAGCGGCCGGTGTCCGGCCTGCTGGAGCCGGCGTACGGTCAGCACCTGCACGAGATGTCCCACGTGCAGACTCGGTGCGGTGGGATCGAAGCCGCAATAGAACGTCACGGGACCGTCCGCGAGCGCCTTGCGCAAAGCGTTCTCGTCAGTGGACAGGGCGAACAGCCCGCGCCACTTCAGCTCGTCGACGATATCCGTCACGGTCGTGTCTCTCCTCGGATGGTCACATGGTTGACCACCAGTCTATGGGCGTCGTCCAGGCGCCAAACGCGCGATGGGCGCCGGCCGCACGGCCGCCGCTACACGCCCTGGCTGACCGAGCTCATATTGAAGTCGGGAATCCGCAGCGGAGGCATCGCGGCCCTGGTGAACCAGTCACCCCACTCACGCGGCAGCGTCTTCTCCGTGCGTCCGGCCTCGGCGGCGCGCGAGAGGAGATCGACGGGCGACTCGTTGAACCGGAAGTTGTTCACCTCGCCGACGACCTCGCCGTTCTCCACCAGATACACACCGTCCCTGGTCAGCCCGGTGAGCAGCAGCGTCGCCGGATCGACCTCACGGATGTACCAGAGGCAGGTCAGCAGCAGACCGCGCGCGGTGGCGGAGACCATCTCCTCCAGCGACCGGTCGCCGCCGCCCTCCAGCATCAGATTGCCGGCGCCCGGCGCGACCGGGAGCCCGGTCAGGGCGGCGGTGTGCCGGGTCGTGATCAGATGGGCCAGCTCGCCCTCCCGTACCCAGTCCGTGGCGGTCAGCGGCAGACCGTTGTCGAACACGGACGTGTCGTCGCCGGAGGAGTGCGCGATCACGAACGGCGCGGACTCCAGACCGGGCTCGTTCGGATCGGTACGGAGTGTGAGCGGCAGCTCCGAGAGCTTCTCGCCGACACGGGTGCCGCCGCCGGGACGGGAGAAGACCGTACGGCCCTCCGCCGCGTCGCGGGCGGACGAGGACCAGAGGTTGTAGATCAGCAGATCGGCCACGGCGGTCGACGGCAGCAGCGTCTCGTACCGTCCGGCGGGCAGATCGATCTTGCGTTCGGCCCAGGCCAGCCGCTGGGCCAGCTCGGTGTCGAGGACCGCCGGGTCCACGTCCTTGAAGTCGCGGGTGGCCCGGCCCGCCCAGGCCGAGCGGGTGCGGTCGGGCGACTTGGCGTTCAGCTCCAGCGTGCCGTTGGGCTGGTCGTGGCGGAGCCGTACACCCGTGGACGTACCGAGATACGTCGAGGTCAGCTCGTGGTTGGCGAAACCGTACAGCTCACGGCCGCCGGCCCGGGCACGCGCGAAGGACTCGCCGAGCGCCGGCGCGAAGTCCGCGTAGACGGCGGAGGTCGTCTCGGCGGGCGCGTCCGTGAAGTCTCCCGACGGCGGACCGGCCTGGTCCGGGCCGACCAGCGGCTGGGCGTCCTCGGCGGGACCGGCGCCGCGCG
>NZ_FMDK01001144.1 GCF_900091995.1 Streptomyces sp. MnatMP-M17 | reverse complement strand
GACAGCGGCGGCCCGGCGGCCATGATCCGCCCTGTCCCGCCCGTACCTCCGCGCGGCGGAGTCAGGAGCGCGGCGTACGTACGGACGCGGACTCGGCCCGGCGCGGCGTCGGCACCTTCGTGGAGTCCGGCTCGGCATCGACATCCGTGAGATCGCGCTGCCGGGTTTCCCGTGCGCAGATGATCGCCACAACGGTGATCAGCGCGGCGGCGATGACATAGAGAGAGATCGGCGTCGAGCTGTCGTAGTCGGCGAGCAGCGCCGTCGCGATGAGCGGCGCGGGCGCACCGGCCGCCACCGAGGCGAACTGCGCGCCGATCGAGGCTCCCGAGTATCGCATCCGGGTGGCGAACATCTCCGAGAAGAAGGCCGCTTGCGGCGCGTACATCGCACCGTGCAGCACCAGCCCGACCGTGACGGCCAGCAGCATATTGCCGAAGCTCGCGGTGTCGATCAGCGCGAAGAAGGGGAACATCCAGGCGCCGACGCCGACCGCGCCGATCAGATACACGGGCCGGCGGCCGATACGGTCCGACAGCGCGCCCCAGAGCGGGATCACCGCGAAATGCACGGCGGAGCCGATGAGTACGGCGTTGAGCGCGGTCTGCTTGCTCACCTCGGCGGCGGTCGTCGCGTACACCAGAATGAAGGCGGTGATCACGTAGTAGCTGATGTTCTCCGCCATTCGCGCGCCCATGGCCACCAGTACATCCCGCCAGTGGTGCCGCAGAACGGAGACGATCGGTGTTTTCTCGGCCGTGTCCGCCGTGGCCTTGCGCTGTTCGGCCTGGGCCAACGCCGCCTTGAAGACCGGGGATTCATCGACGGAGAGCCGAATCCACAGACCGACCAGCACCAGCACACCGGACAGCAGGAACGGTATGCGCCAGCCCCATGAGGTGAAGGCGGCGTCCGAGAGCAGCGCGGTGAGCGCCGAGAGCACGCCGGTGGCGAGCAACTGCCCGGCCGGCGCGCCGGTCTGCGGCCACGAGGCCCAGAATCCGCGCCGCTCGGCGTCCCCGTGCTCCGACACCAGCAGCACGGCCCCGCCCCACTCACCACCGAGCGCGAAGCCCTGGATCAGCCGCAACACGGTCAGCAGCACGGGGGCGGCCGTACCGATGGTGGCATGTGTGGGCATCAGCCCGATGGCGAAGGTCGCGCCTCCCATCATCAGCAGACTCAGCACGAGCAGCTTCTTACGCCCGAGCCGGTCGCCGAAATGCCCGAAGACCAGCGCGCCGATGGGCCGCGCGGCAAAACCGACGGCATAGGTGAGGAAGGACAGCAGCGTCCCGACGAGCGGATCGGAGTCGGGAAAGAACAGCTTGTTGAAGACAAGAGCGGCGGCGGAGCCGTACAGGAAGAAGTCGTACCACTCGATGGTCGTGCCGATGAGACTCGCGGCGACGATGCGCTTGAGCGAGCTGGGTGTTGGGGGAGCGGATGCCGAGGCAGCCATGGTCACCACTTCCGAGCGGGTCCGGGGACGGTTGTTGTGTCGCCACACCGTAGGAATGCCCAGGTCAAGGGCACATGTGGTGGGACACCATAGTTCAGCGCCGGGGTGTGCGTGGGCGACCCATGTCATCACCTGTTCTCGCCTCTCCCGCGCTGACTTGGCGCTGACTACGCTGTCGACCGGGCCAGGTCGACGCCGCTCGGCTCCGCTTCCGTGGTCACGCGATCACCGGCAGGAGCGCACAGGCGTCGACCGGATCGTGGGCGTCCGGCAGCAGGCCGGGATGGCGGCCGACGTACTGCTCGAACGGTCGGCCCCGCAGGGAGTTGGGCCTGGAGGTTTCCCGTCTGCCGTCCGGCACCGAACCCCGACGAACCGGTTGGAAGACAAGCTCGGGAATGCCGGTTACTCCGCTTCCTTCGCCTATCGTGATCCCGATTCGGCTCACGTGTCAGAGCGGTAACCAGGGAATCTCAATGATCGTGTCAAGCCGCTTGCGTGACCGGTGGGGCGGAGGTGAACAGCCT
>NZ_FMDK01001280.1 GCF_900091995.1 Streptomyces sp. MnatMP-M17 | reverse complement strand
GGCGGGCGGCGGTCAGCCGTGTGTGACGCTGCACGATGTCGGGCGGGTGCCGCCGCAGGGAGCCTCGGCCGGCAGTCCGGTGGTCGTGGTGCGCGACTGCGGTATGCGTCCGCCGCGCGGCCGGGTGGTCTCGGCGCCCTGGCAGTCGGTGATGACTCTGCTGCCCTATCTCAGTCCGGTGGCGCCGAGGCTGATGGAGAAGTCGGGGCTGGTCGGTGTCCAGCGGGTGTCGCCGGACGAGGCGGCGCAGATCGGCCGGATCATGAGTCTGCCGCGCGCCGAGACGGAGGCGCTGTCCACGCTGGCCGACGGTGTCACGCTCTGGTGTACGGCGCGGGACCGCCAGTTCGTGATGGTTCAGGCGACGGACGCCGAGACCGGATTGTTGGGTAGCGCGCGCCGGATGGACTGAAGTCCGCCGAACGGGCCCTGAGCGCCCGGCCGGTGTGGATTCTGCCAGGATCTCGTATGGAGATATACGGATTTGACCGCACCCTGGCCTCACGCTCCGCCGTGGGCTGTTCACTTGAGGGCGGGGCATGACGTACGCGGCGGCTGTCGGCGGGCGGAACCGGCCTGACGTACCCGTGCCGTTGGCGATTAGGGTGGGAGTGGGCGCGGGAGTAGAGACCTGCGGGCGGGTTGGCCCCTGAGGAACAGCCGGGCGGACCGGACATGGCGATACGGACGCCCCGCCCACCACGGCACAAGGGTGCTCGACCACACCAGGAGGCAAAGTGAACGGCGATCGGGACGAGATCCGCGGAGGCTGGAACCGGCCTCCTGTGGACGATCAGTCCGACGCGGAGCCCGAGATGACGGGTGAGTTCACCATCGACTACACCCCGCCCGCCTGGTACACGCAGAACGCGCCGGGGGACACGTCCGGTGGTGGTGCCTCGGGTGCGCCCACGTCGTTCACGAACTCTCCTCCGCCGCCCGACGGTGCGCCCGTCGCCGTGCCGGGACTGCCCGCGGGCAGCGGCTTCGAGCCGAACTGGGCGCCTGCGGCTCCGCCCGCTCCCGCACCGGTCCCGGTGGCCGATCCGGCTCCGCCGGTGATCGCGGCACCGGACTCGCCGTCCGCGGCGGCGGAGCCGGTCGGCGGTGACGATGTGGAGAGCGGGACGACGATGCGGATCTCGCCCGCGGCGCTCAAGCGGGAGATCGCCGAGCGGGAGTCCGCGCAGAACGACGGAACGCCGGGGACGGCCGTGTCCGGTGATGTTGGCGAGGCCGACGGCGCCGGAGCCGACGCGGAGAGCGTGGCGCCTGTCGCCGTACCCGTGTCCGATGACGAGGCCGGGCCCGAGCCGGAGCGGTCCGCCGAGTCTGCGGATGAGGACGGGGACGCGGACGCGTCGGCCCACGGAGCGAAGGCCGACACTACTGACGACGTGGACGGTGCCGACAAGGACTCCGAACCCGTCGAGGCCACCGACGGAGCCACGGCCGAGGGCGACGAGGGCGAGGCCGAGGACGGACCGTCCGACTCCGTGCCCGAGAACCCCGAGAACCCAGTCAGGGACGCCGGGCCCCAGGACGCCGTACCGGCTGGGGACGTCGAGGACGCCGTACCGGCCGATGGGCCCCAGGACGCCGCCCCGGCCGCCGCGTCGGCCCAGTCCTGGACACTT
>NZ_FMDK01001145.1 GCF_900091995.1 Streptomyces sp. MnatMP-M17 | reverse complement strand
GGATCGGCCCCCCCCCCTGCCACATCAGGCTGTAGCCGGTGCCACTGAGGATCACCACATGGGCGCCGGGCGAGTGCCGGTGTGCCTTCTTGTACGTTCCGACAGGGAACTCCGACACATGCGCCATCATGGTGTTCCTGGCCAGCTTGAACTGGACGTTCGTACCGCCGGCGCCGCGCTCGCGGTACGCGACGAGCTGGAAGTCCCGTACATCCGGGATGAAGTTGCTCTCCCACAGCCGGCCGGTCAGTGTGCCCTCGCCGCTGAAGTAGCCGGCCGCTCCGGAGAAGCGGGACGGGAAGTCGTAGGGACAGTCGAAGACGAAATCGGCCTCGTCGAAGAGGTTGATGACCACCGGCGCGTTGGTCACGGCGAGCAGAGTCGCCGGCTCCTCGCCACTGCTGTTGAAGTGCTGGTAGCGGACATTGAGCGGGATCGCGAACAAGGAACCGCGCTGCCACTCGAAGCTCTGCGGCTCCTCGCCCGGCCCCCACACCGTCGTACTTCCCCGCCCGGAGAGCACATAGATCATCACCTCGTGCAGATGGCGTACGGGGTGGAGGTGCTGTCCGGGCGGGATCCGGCACACATAGCAGTCGTTGCTGCGGTCGCTGGCGTCATGGTGGATGAAGCAGCCGTAACCGCCCATGCGCGCCCAGGGCTTGAGCGGGACCGCCCGGAGGTCCGGGATATGGAAGCCGGGGACGATGTCGATGCCCTGGTCGCGGGACCACCGGGCGTACATGCTGGGCGGAGCGGGTGCCCGCCGCGGCTGCGCTGTCATGACTGCCTCCAGAAAGGTGTCTTCTCCTGCGGGCTGCTGCGGGCCACCACGGACCGAACACTGCGACGGGCCGCCGCGGCTACTGCGGGCCGAGCAGCTCGGTCAGCATCTTCTGGAGCCGCTTCACGTCCTTGGTCAGTACGGTCCAGCCGTAGCTGTCGTAGTACTCGCTGCCCGCCTGCGGGACGGTCGCGCCCAGCTCGGCCGGCACCGGCACATCCGCGCGATTGCTCGGCACCTGGAGGGCCTTGGTCCATACGGTGTTTCCGTCCTTGCAGACCAGCCAGTTGACCAGCAGCTTGGCGGCCTCCGGGTGCGGAGCCTTGTTGTCGAGGGCCAGCAGGCTGGAGCCGCCGGTCACCACGGGCGGCGCACCGGTCAGCTTCAGCTGCTTCAGCGGCAGTCCTTCGGCGAGCGCCTCCTCGGTCTCCGCGGTCTGGAGCGACAGACCGAAGGCGAATTTGCCGCGGGCGATGTCGTCCAGTTCCTGCCGCTGGTCGGTCAGCAGAACCGGCTTCTGGTCCACATAGAGGGACTTGACGAAGTCCTTGCCGTAGGCCTGCTCGAAGGCGCCCACATCGTAGATGGCCCCGCCGTTGGAACGCGGGTCGTCCACCACGATCTTTCCCTTCCACTTCGGGTCGAGCATGTCCTCGAAGGAAGTCAGATCGCCGTCCTTGACCAGGTCAGTGTTGACGACCACGCCGGAGTCGACGTAGTTCGACAACTGGAGGATCTTCTCCTTCTCGGGATCGACCCACTTGGGCGCGCCGTCACGCCAGTTGTCCGCGGTCAGCAGCGCCGGATCGAGCACGTCCTTGAGGGAGCTGATCCAACCTTCGCCGTAGTAGGTGCTCGACATGGTGTTGCCACCGCCGCCGAACACATCGTGGGTGTAGATGCCGGCCTTGCGCTCGGCCTGGAGCTTGGCCGCGATGTCGCTGTTACGGCCGCCGACATAGGTGACCTTGACACCGTAGGTCTGCTCGAACGCCTTCGGTATGTCCGTACGCACACTGCCGTCCGGTGTGCCCGTCATGACCACCTCCCCTTCCTCCTTGGCCCGTTGGGCCAGGGCGCCGTCGGGGTCCGGACATCCCGCGGAGACGCTCTTGCCGTCGGTGTTGTTGCCGGAACCGGCGCTTTCCGCGGAATCGGTGGATGTGCCTCCCGAGCAGGCGCTGAGGAGCAGCACCGCGGCGGCGGGGAGGATGAGCCCGGCCTTCGTCATCATCGACATGGCCCTCACCTGTTCTCTGTGCGAGTGAGTGATGTGGCTGGGGGGTGTGAGGACCATAGCGATGAAGTTCGCCCTCCAGGAATACTCGTGTCGAATATTCCGCCAGGAGGAAAGAGGGGCTTTTTCCTGGAGCGCGCTGGAGTGTGAGGGCATCCTCAGCCAGGACCGGCGGCGCCCTCGGCCCGGACCGGCAGTGTCATGGCGCCGAGCCGGCTGATCGATGTGTCCAGCACATCGCCGGGCAGGATCGGGCCGACGCCGGGAGGTGCGCCGGTGAAGATCACATCTCCGGGATTCAGTGTCATCATGCGCGACGCGTAGGCGATGATCTGCGGTATCGGTGTGATCAGCGAGGCGGTGTTGACCGCCTGCCGTCGTTCGCCGTTGCAGGTCAGCAGGATGTCGAAGTCCGCCGGATCACCGGCCTCGTCGCCGGTGGTGAGCCAGGGGCCCAGTGGGCTGAAGCTGTCGTAGCTCTTGCGCCGCGAACGGTCGGCGGCGCTCCGTACGGTGATGTCCAGACCGATGGTGTAGCCGAGCACATGCTCCAGCGCGTTCTCGACGGCGATGTCCTTGCCGCCGGTGCCGATCACCACGACGAGTTCGGACTCGTGATGGATCTCGCTGCCTGCCGCGAGTACCTCGCGCGGCAGCACGATATCGGCCTCGGGCCCGACGACCGACGACGGTGCCTTGAGGAAGACATCGAAGTTCATCATCCAGGACTCGACCTGGCCCAGTGTGCGTTGCTGCACCGAGTGCATCTCGTCCACGTGTTCCCGGTAGTTGCTGGCGCAGGCGATGATCTTGGTGGGTGCCAGCACCGGCGCGGCCAGCCGCACCGAGTCCAGCGGCAGGCGCCGGCCGGTGGC
>NZ_FMDK01001150.1 GCF_900091995.1 Streptomyces sp. MnatMP-M17 | reverse complement strand
CGGCGACCGACCAGCTCGACCATCCCGACCCGCAGAAGGCGGCCGACGCGGCGGCCACCGAGAATCTGCTGCGCTGCTGGGTCCGGGAGACCGATCTGCCGCGCCCCGAAGGCTCCGTGCTGCGGATCCCGCTCGAAGCCAGCGGCACCGCCCTTCTCGTGCCCGTCCGGTACTGGTCGGCCACCGGCTGGCACCGCTTCGGCATGCCCTTCCTGGAGAGCGCTCCTCAGGACGCGCCCGCCGCCGAGGCCGTCACCGTCGCCGCGCTCCTCGGCCGTGAGTCGGGCCGCTACCAGGGAGCCGATCTGGTCGGCCGCGTCGCCAACTCCCTCGGCCACACCGCCGAATTCCTCGCCGACCGGCGTCGCCGCCCGGGCGCGGGAGCCGGCGCCGACCTCTTCCTCACCGCCGAGCAGTCACTGATCCTCGGCCATCCTCTGCACCCCACGCCCAAGAGCCGGGACGGACTCTCCGAGGCCGAAGCCCGTCTCTACTCACCCGAGTTGCGCGGCTCCTTCCCGCTCCACTGGATGGCCGTCGACCGGTCCGTACTGGCCACCGACTCGGCCTGGACCGAGCAGGGCCGTATCGTGCCCGCCGAGCTGCTCACCACCCGACTCCTCGGCGACGTCCCTCTGCCAGGTCACACCGTCCCGCTGCCTCTCCATCCCTGGCAGGCGCGCGAGTTGAGGCACCGCCCGGCCGTCGCCGCACTGCTCGACGCCGGTCTTCTGCACGATCTGGGGCCTCAGGGCGCGCCTTGGCATCCCACCTCCTCGATCCGTACGGTCCACCGGTCCGGCGTCCCCGCCATGCTCAAGCTCTCACTGGGTCTGCGCATCACCAACTCCCGCCGTGAGAACCTCCGCAAGGAACTCCACCGCGGTGTCGAGGTGCACCGGCTGCTCCGCAGCGGACTCGCCAAGGAGTGGCAGGCCGCGCATCCCGGCTTCGACATCGTCCGCGACCCGGCCTGGCTTGCCGTCGACACTCCGGACGGCGAAGCGGTCGGCGGACTCGATGTCATGGTGCGCCACAACCCGTTCGCGCCGGGCGACGACGTCGTCTGTATCGCCGGACTGACCGCTCCTCGGCCCTATCCCGGCCGCACCGGCACCCATTCGCGTCTGGCCGAGATCGTCCTCGCCCTCGCCGCCCGTACCGGCCGTTCCCGCGCGGCCGTGTCCGCCGAGTGGTTTCTGCGCTATCTCGACCAGGTCGTACGCCCGGTGCTCTGGCTCGACGGCACGGCGGGCATCGCCCTGGAGGCCCATCAGCAGAACACGCTGGTGCTCCTGGACTCCGACGGCTGGCCCATCGGCGGCCGTTACCGCGACAACCAGGGCTACTACTTCCGTGAATCCCACCGTCTATCCCTGGAACGCCGCCTTCCCGGCATCGGCTCGGTCAGCGACACCTTCGTCTCCGACGAGGTCACCGACGAGCGCTTCGTCTACTACCTCGGCATCAACAACGTCCTCGGTCTGATCGGCGCGTTCGGCGCACAGGGGCTCGCCGACGAGCGCGTCCTGATCGCTGCCCTCCGCCAGTTCCTCGCCGGAGCCGAAGGACTCGGCTCGTCCCTGCCCGGCCGGCTTCTGGAAACCGCCACGCTGCGCTGCAAGGCCAATCTGCTCACCCGGCTGCACGGTCTCGACGAGCTGGTCGGGCCTGTGGACACCCAGTCCGTCTATGTCACCATCGCCAATCCCCTTCGCCAGTGAAGGAACACGACCCGTCCGAACTGCTGAGAGGAGAGCGCCCAGTGCCTCCCACCGATGCGAGCGCCGACACCGGAGCCGACTCCACGCCGAGAACCGGCGGGGGCACCGAGGACACCCTCGACCTTCGGCTGCCCGACGAGCTCATCGCGCTGTTCGGAGAGGACGGGCCGACGGCCCTGGAGCCGTCGCCCGGCGCCGCCCCGGCCGGCGATCTGCTCGACAGTCCCGCCCGCTGGGGTCCCGCCGCGACCCCGGCCGGTGTCTTCCAGCTCGTCCCGGTCCGAATCGAGCGTGATGTGTCGCTGGTCAGCCGCTGGATGAACGATCCCGCGGTCGCGGCCTTCTGGGAGCTGGCGGGTCCGGAGTCCGTCACCGCCGCCCATCTGCGCCCTCAGCTCGACGGCGACGGCCGCAGTGTCCCCTGTCTCGGTGCCCTCGCCGGCGTTCCGATGAGCTACTGGGAGATCTACCGCGCCGACCTCGATCCTCTCGCGCGTCACTATCCCGCCCGCCCGCACGACACCGGAATCCATCTGCTGCTGGGAGGCGTCGCCGACCGTGGTCGCGGTGTCGGCACCGCCCTCCTCAGAGCCGTCTCCGATCTCATCCTCGATCACCGTCCTCGCTGTGCGCGCGTCGTCGCCGAGCCCGACCTGCGCAACACACCTTCCGTCTCCGCCTTCCTCAGCGCCGGCTTCCGCTTCTCGGCGGAGGTCGACCTGCCTGAGAAGCGAGCCGCTCTCATGGTC
>NZ_FMDK01001153.1 GCF_900091995.1 Streptomyces sp. MnatMP-M17 | reverse complement strand
GCACGGCGGCCTGCACCTGCCGGCCGGCCCGGCGGCGCCGGTTGATCCGCAGGTAGAGCAGGGCGGCGCCGGCGACGGCCAGCGGCCAGAGCAGATAGAGACCGGCCATGATCAGCAGTGCGGTGACGGCGACGCACGCGCCCAGTGCGGAGGCGCGGCCCTTGGTGCCCTTCGGGAGCAGCTTCACGGCGGCGGCGACGCCGATCGCGTAGACGGCGACGAACGAGCCGGTGGTGAGCAGGACGAGCGGTTCGGTGCCGAGGCCGGAGGCCACCACGGCGAACAGGGCCAGGAAGGACAGGCCGGACACCACGGCGAGGCTGCGGCGCGGCACCTCGCCTGCGACGCTGCCCCGGGACATCCACGCGGGCAGCGCGCCGTCCCGGGCGAGGGCGGCGCCGAGGTTGGCGGCACCGGCGTAGTAGGCGTTCATGGCGCCCGTGGTGAGCAGCAGCGCCGCGCCCGCGGCGAGGTAGCGGGCGTCGCCGCCCAGGCCCGCGGCCATCAGGTCGCCGAGCGGCGCCTCGGACTCCGAGGCCTTGGCGCCGAGGACGACGATGACCGCGAAGGCCACCAGCAGGTACAGCCCGCCCACGATCACGACGGCCGAGTAGGTGGCCCGGGGCAGGTCCCGCGCCGGGCGCTTGAACTCGCCCGCCAGGTGCGTGATCGCCTCCCAGCCCGCGAAGCTCCACACCAGCAGCGCGGCCGCCGGCAGCACCGCGGACCAGCCATGCGGGGCGAACGGTTCGAGGTTGGCCGTGTCCGCCTTCGGCAGCGACAGCGCGACCGCGATCAGCAGCAGCGTGACGAGCAGGCCGGCCAGCATGAACTGGAACCGCCCGGTCACCCGCAGGCCCAGCGAGTTGGCGGCGGTGACGACCACCATCAGGCCGACGGCGGTCACGGTCGTCGTGGTGGTGCCGCCGCCCATCGCGGAGGAGACGTAGGCACCGCCGAAGAGCGCCGCCGCGGCGGCGCCGGGCGGCACGGCGAGGTAGAAGCACCAGCCGACCACGGCGGAGGCACGCTCGCCGAACGCCTTCATGGCGTAGGTGGAGACGCCGCCGGCGTCCGGGTAGCGGGCTCCCAGAGCGGCGAAGGCAGCAGCCAGGGGGGCCGACAGGACGACCAGGGCCAGCCAGGCGAGCAGTGACGCGGGGCCGGCCGCCTCGGCGGCGAGTGCGGGCAGGGCGATGACACCGGTGCCGAGCACGGCGCCCACATACATCGCGGTGCCCTGGACCGCGCTGAGGGTTCCCCCGGAGGGTTCTGTCTTGGCTTCACTCATGCCGACCAGCATCGCCGCGGGCTCTCACCGGCACCATCGGCAGTTTTGACATCGTGCGCTAAATTACCGACATGCGTCCCCACGTGATCGCGCTCGCCATTACGGATGCCACACCGACGTTCGAACTGGCCGTTCCCTGCGAGGTGTTCGGGACCGACCGCTCCGATCTCATCGACCCCTGGTACGAGTTGCGCATGTGCGGGGACTCCTCCGGTCCGCTGCGCACCGCGACCGGCCTGGCCGTGCACACCTCCTACGGCTTCGACGACCTGCTCGACGCCGACACCATCCTCGTCACGGCGTGCGCCCGGCCCGTCCAGCTCGACCCGCCCGCGCGGCTCGTCGAGGTGCTGCGCGAGGCGCACGCCAAGGGCAGGCGGATCGTCTCGATCTGCACCGGCGCCTACGTCCTGGCCGCGGCGGGGCTGCTGACGGGCCGTACGGCGACCACGCACTGGATGAACGCCGGGGACTTCGCCCACCGCTTCCCCGAGGTCGACTTCGTCCCCTCCGCGCTCTACACCGACGAGGGCGACATCCTCACCTCGGCCGGCACCGGCTCGGCCATCGACCTCTGTCTGCACCTGGTGCGTCAGGACCACGGCGCGGCCGTCGCCAACGAGGTGGCCCGCCGGATGGTCGTACCGCCGCACCGCGAGGGCGGCCAGTCGCAGTACACCAAGCCGGTGGTGCGGGCGGAGACGAGCGACGATCTCGCGCCGGTCCTGCAATGGGCGCAGGAGCGGCTGCACGAGCCGCTGACCGTGCCGCAGCTCGCGCGCGCCGCGCACCTGGGCGAGCGCACCTTCGCCCGGCGGTTCCGGGACCGGCTCGGGATCACTCCGCTCCAGTGGCTGCTGCAGCAGCGGGTCCGTCTCGCGCAGGAGCTGCTGGAGACCACGGACGAGCCGGTGGAACAGATCGCGCGCAGCACCGGGTTCGGTACGGCCGCCAATCTCCGCTATCACTTCGGCCGGGTCACCACCGTGTCCCCGCAGACATACCGCCATGTGTTCCGGCACCGGGCCGCACAACAGGCCGGCAATTCCCAGGCCGCGCAGACCGTTCTGACACCCTGAATTCGGCACGGCCGCAGGCGACAACTTGGCCCGCCCGAACACCTGTTGTCGTCGGAACGCCACTTTGATTTGCTCCCTGCATGTTGCAGCGAATCGAAGCGGAACAATTAATTCCCGGCCGTGGCCAGCCGATTCAGAACGGCTGCGTCATATTCGACGAGGAGGCCATCAGTTACGCCGGCCCCCTCGCCGAGGCCCCCGACACACCGGAGGCGGAGACCGTCCGCGCCCGCACCGTGATGCCCGGACTGTGGGACTGTCACGGGCACTTCATGGGGCTGCGGTCGGCCGACCTCTCCCTGCTCCCCCAGGAATCGATCGCCCTGCGGGCGGCCCGGATCACCACCGACCTGCGCAACGCGCTGAACGCCGGAGTCACCTCGGTGCGCGAGACCGGCGGACTCGGCATCCATCTCGTCCGCGCCATCGAAGAGGGCACCGTGCAGGGCCCCTCGATCTACCCGGCCGGCACCACGCTGTCCACCACCGGCGGCCACGCCGACCTGCACAGCTATCCGACGTCATGGGTGGAGGACTTCGGGCACCTCGGCGGTGAGCTGCGGCTGGCCGACGGGCCCGCGGAGTGCGCCCGCGCCGCGCGCGAACAACTGCGCCGCAACGCCAAGCTCATCAAGGTCTGCGCCTCCGGCGGTGTGCTGTCCGAGGTCGACCACCCCATCCACCAGCAGTTCACGAACGCGGAACTGCGCGCGATCGTCGAGGTCGCCGGGATGGCGGACCGGATCGTCGCCGCGCACTGCCACGGCAAGCCCGGCATCATGGCCTCGCTGGAGGCCGGGGTGAAAACGATCGAGCACGGCACCTACATCGACGAAGAGGCCGCCGTGGCCATGCGCGAGTGCGGCGCCATCCTCGTCACCACCCGTACGATCTTCCAGGAACTCCTCGACAACGGTCACATGCTGCCGCCGTACGCCCTGAAGAAGCTCCAGGCCACGGTCGGCCGGCACGCGGAGGCCGTCGCCATCGCCCGAGAGCATGGCGTGACGATCGCCGCCGGCACCGACGTGGCGCTCACCGGCACCGAGATGCCCGACTCCTGGGGCCGCAACGGCCGGGAGCTGCCCCTGCTGGTGAAGTGCGGCCTGACCCCGCTGGACGCCATCGAGTCCGGCACCGCGATCGGCCCCTCCACCCTCGGACCGCAGGCACCGCTCTCCGGTCAGCTGCGCGAGGGATACGACTCCGACGTCCTGGTCCTCGACGAGGACCCGCTCGTGGACATCGAGGTCATCGCACAGCCCGAGCACATCACCGGGGTCTGGAAGGCCGGAGTCCGGGTCAAGTGAGAAGCGAAGGAGACGACATGAGCAGCGCCGACGCGCCATGGCTGCTGGAGATCCGGTTGTTCACCGTGAAGCCGGGCCTTCGGGCGGAGTTCCACCGGATCAGCGAGGAGGGCACGGTGCCGCTCATGCGCGAGTGCGGGATCACCGTGCTCGCAGGCGGCCCCTCCCTGAACGACGAGGACGGCTACTACCTGCTGCGCGCCTTCCGCTCGGAGGAGGAGCGCGTGGAGCTGTCGCAGTCCGTCTACGCCACCGACGTCTGGCTGCAGAAGTACGAGGACGTGGTGCCGCCGATGATGGCCGGCTACCAGACCTCCGTGGTCCCCGTACCGGGCCCGGCGCTGCAGGAGTTCGCCCGGAGCCTCGCCCTCGGCTGACCGGCGCCGACGGCAGCACGACGGCCGCCGCCCCTCGCGGGGACGGCGGCCGTTT